>JBJTOV010000181.1:0-3309 GCA_046074745.1 Planctomycetota bacterium
CGCCGGCGGGGCCGGCATTCCGGCCTTCTACACGCGCACGGGCGTCGGCACCGTGGTGGCGGATGGCAAGCCCACCGAACTCTTCGACGGTGAGACCTACGTGATGGAGCGCGGCATCCGCGCGGACCTTGCGCTGGTGAAGGCGTGGAAGGCGGACCGGTTCGGGAATCTGGTGTTCCGCAAGACCGCCCGCAACTTCAAACCGATGGTGGCCATGTGCGGCCGCGCCTGCGTGGCCGAGGTCGAGGAGATCGTCGAGACCGGCGCGCTCGACCCGGACCAGATCCACACCCCGGGGATCTATGTGGACCGCATCGTCGAAACCCGCTCTGAGAAGCGCATCGAGCAGCGAACGGTGCGTCCGCGGGCTTGATTATCGGTCATCGGACCCCCTTGCAGGCGAAAGCCAATTCATCGGGCCCGCGTGTGCAGCGCGAGCCGAGATCGGCCGATCTTGGAGACGCTTCGGGGCGGCCGCCGTCGGCTGCCGAGCCCGAGGCGGCGACATGCATGGCTTGTTCGGAAGCCATTCCTTGCCGCTGATTTACAAGGAGTTTCCCCCCCACGCGGAAGCGGAATCGGCAACGATCTCCGCAGCACATG
Organism: Planctomycetota bacterium; assembly: GCA_046074745.1. GTDB lineage: Bacteria > Planctomycetota > Phycisphaerae > Phycisphaerales > SM1A02 > QWPT01. The sequence goes on from JBJTOV010000181.1 coordinate 604, forward strand.
GAACAATGCTCCCTGCGCCGCGCGCGGACGGCGGGCGCCTGCCCGAATCCCGCGCGACAGCGACACGATGAACCAACCGACACGCTCTCAAAGGACATGACCTTGAACCTCTTCAAGCACCTGACCGCCGTCAACCCGCTCCGCACCCGCTTGGCCGCCGCCGTGCTCGCCGCAGGCGTCGCGCTTGCCGCAGCGCCCGCCGCGACCGCGCAGTTCGGTGGCCGCAGCGGCATGGCCACGCTGTTCACGCCCGACTTCCTGCCGCGCGATCTGCCGGTGTTCGTCGACGCGCTGCAGCTCGAGGAGTGGCAGCGTCCGATCCTCGAGGCGCTGCTCGACGACTACAACACGAACTTCCAGACGGCCGCCGAGGGCGTTCGCCAGCGCATGGGCAACCTGCGCGATGTGGCCGCGGGAACGAGCGCCGACAAGGTGGTCGACCTGATCCGCCAGCCGCTCGAGGCGTGGGCCACCGAGAAGCGCACCCTGAGCGAGGGCTTCCTCGTCGCGGTCAAGAGCCAGCTCAGCGAGGTCCAGATGGAGCAGTGGCCGCGCTTCGAGCGCGCCATGCGCCGCGAGAAGTGCCTTGCCAACGGCGAACTTTCGGGCGAGTCGCTCAATCTGCTGCTGCTCGTGCGCGAGCTCGAGGCTCCGCCCGTCGTCGCCGACGCGGCACGCGTCGCGGTCGAGGAGTACGAGCTGCGCCTCGACGAGGCCCTTGCCGCGCGCGAGGCCGAGCTCGATGCCGCGATCTCCCCGCTGCTCAACGCCATGAGCACGGGCGACAACGCCACGGGCATCGCCACCCAGGAGCGCATCATGGCGCGCCGCGTCGCGGTGCGCGATGTGCAGCTCGGCGCACTCGAGTCGATCTCCTCGGCGCTTGGCGCCGAGTACGGCGATCCGTTCCGCTCGCGCGCGCTCCAGCGCGCGTTCCCGCAGGTCTTCCGTGCCGATCCGATCACCCCGATGATCGAGTCCGCCGAGGCGCTTCCCGACCTTTCCGACGCCCAGAAGCAGAGCCTTCGCGTGCTGCGCGACGACTTCGGCAACGAGCACGGCGCGCTGCAGGCGCGCATGGTCGACACCTACCGCACCGTCGAGCCGCGCGAGCCGCGCCGCCGCACCGAGATGGCCGTTCAGAAGGCGGCTGGCGCGACCGTGAAGTTCAGCGACGCTCCTGAGCTCGAAGCCGCGCGCAAGGAGCGCGACGACCTGTACGCGAAGTACCGCGCGCGCCTGGCCGAGATCCTGAACGAGGCCCAGCGCGAGGCCGTGCCTGGCTTCGGAAAGCCCGGCGCCGACCTCGACCCGGGCCAGAAGTACCAGGACGCGCTGCGCGGCGGCGCTGGTGGCCGCGGTAGCAAGGGCGTCGATCCCGACAACCCCGATGGCGGCGAGAAGGCTCCACCCGCCGAGAAGGGCCAGCCGGGACTTCGCGCTCCCGATGGAAGTGTCGGCAAGACAGGCGGCCGTGGCTCGTTCGGCCCGACTGCCCCTGGCGCACCGTCGGCCACCCCCGCGGGCGGCAGCGGCGCACCGCCCAAGACCGTGGACTGACCGTCCGCAGCACGACCGACGCAGAAGTAGCCTGACCACGAAACGGAACGCAAGTGCACGCAGCGAACGCCACTCCCGGAACTGCAGCGATCGAGGTGAATGGCTCGGTGAAGGAGCTGCGCGCCGCGGCCACCCCCGCGTCGCAGGATGCGGGCGTCCGCGAGCGCTGCGCGCTGCTCGGCATCGAGTGGCTCGACAAGGCTCCCGCGTCGGACGCGGCCGCGGCCGACCTGATCGCACCAGAGGTGGCCGTGCGCCTTGGCGCCGTGCCCGTGTCTGCCGATGCGGTGCGGATCGTGGTCGCCATGCTCGACCCGCTCGATACCTCGGCCGTCGATGAGATCGGCGCGGTCACGGGCCGCGTGGTCCGCCGCATCGGGCTCGATGCGCCCGCCTTCCGCGACCTGATGCGCGACCGCTACGGCACCACCGCGGCGCGGATGGCCGAGACCCTCGCCTCGGACGGCGGCCTCGCGGCCACGCCCGACAACGAGCACAACCTCGACGCCATCGAGGCGGACGATGTGCATCGGATGGCCGAGCAGCCGACGCTGATCAACCTGGTCAACCTGCTGCTTCTCGAGGCGATCCAGAGCCGAACCAGCGATGTCCACATCGAGCCCTTCGAGAGCGAGCTGCGCGTCAAGTACCGCATCGACGGCGTGCTCGTGTCGCAGCCGCAGCCGCCGAAGCACCTGCAGGCGGCGCTGATCGGCCGCGTCAAGATCATGGCGGGCATGAACATCGCCGAGCGCTACGTGCCGCAGGACGGCCACATCACGCTCCGCTTCGAGGGCCGCAAGGTCGACATCCGCGTCTCGACCGTGCCGACGCTCTACGGCGAGTCGGTCGTGATGCGCATCCTCGACAAGAGCTCGCTTCCGCTCGACCTCGTCAGCCTCGGCATGAGCGACTCGCACCGCGCGATCGTGGACCGGATGATCGAGAAGCCGCACGGTCTGGTGCTCGTCACCGGCCCGACCGGCTCGGGCAAGACCACCACGCTCTACGCCGCGCTGTCGAAGCTCTACGACCCGCGCAAGAAGATCATCACCATCGAGGATCCCGTCGAGTACGAGCTCAACGGAATCAACCAGATCCCGGTCAACGCGAAGCGCGGACTCAGCTTCGCCACCGGCCTCCGCG
>JBJTOV010000182.1:0-3059 GCA_046074745.1 Planctomycetota bacterium
CTGGCCGACGGGTGCCCATCTCGAAGACGATGGATCGCCGATCCCCCGATCTCGGCTCGACGCCGTCGGCCAACGGCCGACGGGTACCCATCCCGAGGTCGATGGGGCGCCGATCCCCCGATCTCGGCTCGACGCCGAAACTCCGAACGACCCTCGGACCCCCCCGCCTCAGTCGTCGTCGTCCGCCCCCACCGCCACCCGCGGCTCGCCGTCGACATGCTCCTCGCGCACGTGCGCCGTGACGGTCGACACCGCGGGCAGCCCGAGCTTCATCTCGACCGAACCCGCCAGCGCCTCGGCGTGGAACGGGTCGTAGGCCACCAGGAAGAGCGTCGAGCCCGACCCGCTCACATGGACGGGCTGGCGCACCAGCCGCTCGATCTGCCCGCGCAGTTCGTCGAGGATTGGCGCCACCGTGCACGCGGCGTCGGCAAGGTCGTTGAACGGCGTATCCGCCGCGGGCCGCGCGCCCGCGAGCGCGCGAACGCGCGCCGCATCGACGCGCGCGTCGCGCCGCACCTCGTCGAACACGCGGTACACCCGCCCCGTCGGGCACTGCGCCTCGGGGAACACGAGCACGAGATGCGTCTCGTGGATCGTCGCGTCGCTCAGCCGTTCGCCCAGCCCCTCGACGATCGCGCTGCCGCCGCGCACCAGGAACGGCACATCGCTGCCGAGCGTGCGCGCGACCTCCTCGAGGTACTCGCGGCGCAGGCGCAGGTCGAACAGCGCGTCAAGCGCGCGCAGCATCGCCGCCGCGTTCGAACTGCCGCCACCGAGGCCGCCGCCCACGGGGATCCGCTTCTCGAGCAGCATCTGCACGGGAAGCGTGCGCCCGAGCGCTGTCTCGAGCGCCAGATGCGCCCGCACCGCGAGGTCCTTCGCCACCGACCAGTCGATCTCGGTGCGGCGGCGCGCGTCGGCCGCCCACTGGATCGCGTAGCGCGACGGCGTGCCCGCGGGCAGCCGCCGCAGCATCAGGTCGTCGCCAAAGGCGGTCGTCACCATCCACGAGGCGATCTCGTGCATGCCGTCGGCGCGCGGGGCGCCGACCGAGAGCGCGAGGTTGACCTTCGCGGGTGCATGTGCCGAGGCGGTCGAAGCCATGGGCGGAGGATATGCGTCGGCGCACATCCCCGCCCGCGCCGCGGGGCGCAGGTAGACTGATCCCAATATGGCCACCGCCCGCCCGTACGCCCCGTCCGACCTCGACGCCTCGAACTTCGCCGCGCTCGAACCGCACTACCGCGAGCTGCTCGAGCGGCAGATCGCCTCGGCCGACGACCTCGAGCAGCTGGTCCTCGACCGCAGCGACCTCGACGCGCTGGTGGCCGAGCGCGTGGCCAACCTCTACATCGCCACCACGCGCAACACCGAGGACAAGGCGGCCGAGGCGGCCTACCTCGGCTTCGTGCGCGATGTCGACCCGAAGCTGAAGCCGATCGCGAGCGCGCTCGACCGCAGGATCGCCTCGAGCCCGCACTCCGACGCGCTGCCCAAGGCGCGCTACGAGGTGCTGCTGCGCAACCTGCGCGTCGACATCGAGCTCTTCCGCGAGGAGAACATCCCGCTCGAGACGCAGCTCGCCGAGCTCGAGCAGAAGTACAACCAGATCGTCGGCCGCATGACGGTCGAGTTCGAGGGCCAGGTCCGCACCATGCCGCAGATGGCGCGCTACCTCGAGGAGACCTCGCGCGCAGTGCGCGAGGGCGCGTGGCGCGCGATCAACGCCCGCCGCCTGCAGGACCGCGACGAGATCGACGCGGTGTACGACGAGATGCTCGCCCTGCGCCAGCAGGTGGCGCGCAACGCGGGCTTCGACAACTTCCGCGACTTCCAGCACCGCCGCTTCAAGCGCTTCGACTACTCGCCCGACGACTGCATGCGCATGCACGCGGCGGTCGAGGAGCACCTCGTTCCCATCCAGCGCCGCCTCGACCGCCAGCGCGCGGTCGACCTCAAGGTGGGCGCGCTGCGTCCATGGGACCTCGCGGTCGATGTGAAGGGCCGCGCGCCGCTGCGGCCGTTCGAGGGCGCGCAGGCGCTCGTCGACGGCTGCTCGCGCATGTTCCATGCGATGGGCGGCGGCCTCGGCGACATGTTCGACACCATGCGCCAGGGCGACTGCCTCGACCTCGAGTCGCGGCCCGGCAAGGCGCCGGGCGGCTACCAGTACCAGCGCCAGCACTCGCGCACGCCGTTCATCTTCATGAACGCCGCGGGCATGCACCGCGACCTCGTGACCATGGTGCACGAGGCGGGCCACGCGTTCCACTCGATCCTGTCGAAGGGCGACCCGCTGGTCGAGTACCGCAACGCGCCCACCGAGTTCGCCGAGGTCGCGTCGATGTCGATGGAGCTGCTCACGCTGCCGTTCCACGGCGAGTTCTACGGCGACGACGAGTGCCGCCGCGCCGAGCGCGAGCGCCTCGAGAAGTTCCCGACCATGATGACCTGGATCGCGACCATCGACGCGTTCCAGCACTGGATCTACACGAACCCCGGCCACACGCGCAGGCAGCGCACCGAGGCGTGGCGCGCGCTCGTGCAGCGCTTCGGCAACGAGGTGGCGTGGGACGGCCTCGAGGACGCGCGCGACGCGGCGTGGCAGCGGCAGCTGCACCTCTTCGGCATGCCGTTCTACTACATCGAGTACGGCATCGCCGAGACGGGCGCGATCCAGATGTGGCTGAACGCGCGGCGCGACCGCGCGCGGGCGCTCGAGAACTACCGCAAGGGCCTCGCCCTCGGCGGCTCGCGGCCGCTGCCCGAGCTGTTCGCGGCGGCGGGCCTGCGCTTCGAGCTGTCGGGCTCGCTCATGAAGGAGCTGGCGACCGAGGTCGAGAGCGAGCTCGCCAAGGCCTGAGCGCGCGTCACGCGCGGCGCAGCTCGAACACCGCCGACGCGTGCACCTCGCCCGTGGCGGCCGAGCGGCTCTCCATCGCGCCGACCTCGATGAACCCGCACGCCTCGAGCACGCGCATCGACGCAGGGTTCGCGCGGTGCGCATGCGCCTCGAGCACCTCGAAGGGCGGCGTGCACCCGTGGAACGCGTGGCG
>JBJTOV010000183.1:0-3848 GCA_046074745.1 Planctomycetota bacterium
TCGTGAAGTACACCGCCCTCAACGGCGTGTACTTCCCCTGCTCGGGTTCGGCCCCTGCCGTGGTCTACTCGCCCGCGCTCAACATCCTGGGCAACCCCTGCCCGGCCTGCCCGACCGACTTCAACAACGACGGCGTGACGAACGCTGCGGACCTCTCGGTCCTCCTCGGTGCTTGGAACTCGGCTGGCGGCGACCTCAACGGCGACGGCACGACCAATGCCGCCGACCTGTCGATCCTCCTCGGCGGCTGGGGAACCTGCCCCGAGTGCTGATCGAGCCTGAAGCGCCACGGGAACGCCGGGCAACCGGCTGACCAAGGCTGAACCTTCAGTTCATCCACCGCCCCTCGGCTTCGGCCGAGGGGCGGTTCTTTTTGTCCGCGCGAACTTGCAACGCCCGCGGCTTCACCCCGCTAGGGTCGCGTGCCGATGGAAGGAACCCCATGACCCCGAAGACCTGCCTCCTCGCCCTCGCGGCATCCGCGCTGGCCTGCACCCCCGCTCTCGCCGACACCGTGCGCGTCGACCGCGACGATGTCGAGATCCGCTCCTCGTGCACCCTCGACATCGCGTTCCCCTCGATCGTGGACGAGAACGGGAATGGCGTGGTGCGCATCGTGGGCCGCGACGACGGCGAGCGCATCGTGGTCGATCTCGGCGGAGGCAAGCTCGGCGACGAGACCATCGCCGCGGCCTCGCGCAAGGGGATCGGCATCAGCGTCACGGGCCGCAATGTCACCCTGCGCAACGGCCGCATCGTGGGCTTCAAGGTCGGCGTGTCGGCGAGCGCATGCGACGGCCTGGTCATCGAGGACCTCGACACCAGCGACAACTACGCGCAGGCCCTTCAGTCGAAGCCTTGGGAGGAGCACCCGTCCGACTGGCTGTTCCCGCATGCGAACGACGCGGGCGAGTGGGCGAAGCAGCACGGCGCGGGCGTGTCGGTGGCGAACGCGAAGGATGTCACGCTGCGCCGCATCGTGAACCTGCGCACCCAGAACGGCATCCTGCTCGACCGCGTGAGCGGTTCGCGGATCTACGACAACGAGTGCTCGTTCCTTTCGGGCTGGGGCATCGCGATGTGGCGCTCGAGCGGGAACATCGTCTCCCGCAACAGCCTCGACTTCTGCGTGCGCGGCTACTCGCACGGCGTCTACAACCGCGGCCAGGACTCGGCGGGCCTGCTGATGTTCGAGCAGTGCTCCGACAACACCGTGGCGCTCAACAGCATGACCCACTGCGGCGACGGCGTCTTCGGATTCGCGGGGCGCGAGGCCCTCGGCGAGTCGCCGGCGCCCGCGGGCGCCGACGGCGCGTTCCACAAGGGCCGCGGCTGCAACAACAATCTGTTCGCAGGCAACGACCTGTCGCACAACGCGGCGCATGGCCTCGAGATGACCTTCTCGTTCGGCAACCGCATCGTGGGCAACACCTTCGACGACAACGCGATCTGCGGCATCTGGGGCGGATACGCCCGCGACACGGTGATCGCAGGCAACACCTTCCGCACGAACGGCGGCGCCCCCTACGGGGCCGAGCGCGGCGGCATCAACATCGAGCACGGCCAGCGCAACCTGATCGCGGGCAACTCCTTCGCCGACGAGCCCGTGGGAGTGCGCATCTGGTCGGACGCCGACGACCGCATCCGCCGCCTGCCGTGGGCGGCGGCCAACGGCATGGACGCCCGTGACAACGCCATCGTGGGCAATGCCTTCGCCCGCGTGAGCACGGGCGTCGAGCTCGATGGCGCCACGGGTACGGTCGCGGCCGACAACACCTTCGAAGGCTGCACGCAGGCGGTCGTCCACAAGGATGCGCCTGTCTCGGCGAGCGGCGGCCCTGGCGCTGCCTCGGCGCCCACCATGGAGTCGCTCAAGGCGACGCTCGACGCGCTGCCCGGCGAGCGCAAGGCGATCGGCATGCGCGGCGAACTCAACGGCCGCGACCGCATCGTGATGCTCGAGAACGGCCCGTTCGACTGGACGAAGCCCGTGGTGGTGAACATCAACCGCAACCAGGCGCGGCCCAAGTTTCGCATCTACGGCGTCACCGAGGCCGACTCGGTGAGCGTGATCGGCAACGGCCAGATGTTCATCGGCCTCGACGCCGACAAGCTCACCTCGGAGGTCGCGACGAACGCCCCCGGCTTCCTGACGAACTTCACCGTGCAGATGATCGCCAAGAGCCGCCTGACCAAGGGCCGCGGCAAGGGCGTGATCGTGGCGGCCGAATGGCGCACGCGCGTGTTCAACCTCGACGCCGCGGGCCTCGAGATCGGAAGGGTCCCCACCGAGCAGGAGTTCCGCGCGCGCGCCGCCGAGGCGCCCATGACGCTCGTCCTGAAGACGATGGACTACGACTTCGGCATGGAGGGCCCCGAGGAGGCGATTCCCGATCCGAATGTCGAGGGGCTGGGCGTGGGCCGCGAGCGCTTCGGCCTGGCGACCGACACCCGCATGGCCGTGCGGCCCGGACGCTGGCGGATGACCGTCGAGAGCGACGACGGCGTGCGCGCCTACATCGACGGCCGCAAGGTGATCGACCGCTGGGATGTGCATGTGGCTGCGGTCGATGCCTACGAGTTCGAGGTCGAGGCGGTGACCGACATGGACTTCGCCTTCGAGTATTTCGAGGACTCGGGGCCTGCCAAGTTCAGGGTGCGCTTCGACTACCTCGGCCCCGCGCAGACGCGCTAAAGCGCCGCCGCGCGGGCACGGGGCCTCGCCGCCGCCTCCGACGGATGCCTCGGAACGGGCCCGATGGCGCAAATGCGCGCCGTCGGGCCCGTTTCGCCTTTCCCGCGGGCCGAACGGGTGGTAGGCTTTCCGCATGGCCCAAGTGACCGCCCGTTCCGCATGACGAACCCTGCCGCCCAGCGGTCGGAGTCGATGCGTGACACGGGCCTCGGGGCCTGTCGCGAATGGACTGCTCCGTCGACCACGCAGGTCGACCTCGGAAATCGGCCTCGACCGGCGTCGGTCGGGGGCTGCACTGTGGATCGCACCGTGGTGTGCACCGTGGTGTGCACCACTGCGTGCACGGCTGCATGCATCACCGCCCGTGGGGCGCGCCGGCGGCGCGCAGCCCTTCGGTTTCCAACCATCTGAACGGCCGCCAAGAGAAGGAACCAAGCCATCTATCCGCCGCGTCGACCGTTCGGAGGCCCCTCGCGTGACCAGCGTGACTTTGGTCCGCGCATCAACGACCGCATCCGCATCACGCCCGTCCGCCTGCTCGACCCCGAAGGCGAGATGCTCGGCGTCGTCGAGCTCGACGAGGCCAAGCGCCGCGCCTACGACCTCGGCCTAGATCTCGTCGAGATCTCGCCCGACAGCCGTCCGCCCGTGTGCAAGATCATGGACTTCGGCAAGTTCAAGTACGAGCAGTCGAAGAAGGAGAAGGCGAACAAGGCGAAGAGCAAGGCCTCCGAGATGAAGGAGGTTCGCCTGGGCCGCTCCATGAAGATCGATCCGCACGATGTCGACATCCGCGTCGCGCAGGCGCGTCGCTTCCTGATCGAAGGTCACCGCGTGCAGATCATCCAGAACTTCCGTGGACGCGAGATGGCCTTCCGCGAGAAGGGCGACATGCGCATGGACGACATCATCCATCGCCTGTCCGACCTCGCGAAGGTCGAGGTGCCGCCCCGGCTGAACGGCCGCCGCATGGGCATGATCCTCGTGCCCGAGAAGCAGAAGGTCGAGGCGTACAAGAAGCGCATGACCGCCGAGGGCAAGCCGATCCTGCCGTCGATTCCCGAGCAGCTCGAGCACATGCACGACGATGACGACGACGACGGCGAGGATTGAGCCAACCGTCCATCCGCGAACACGCGCGCGGGCGCAGCCG
>JBJTOV010000184.1:0-7493 GCA_046074745.1 Planctomycetota bacterium
CCGCGAAGAGATGCGCGATCCGGTTGAGGTCGCGCAGGCTCGTCATCTCGAAGGTCGTGTGAATGTAGAGGACCGGAAGCGACACGAGGCCGAAGGGAATGCCGCCGTTCACGAAGATCGCGTCGGTGTCGGTGCCCGAGCCGCCCGGCGTGGCCGCGCGCTGCAGCGGGATCGACAGGCCCGCGGCGGTCTCGGCGAGGCGCGCCACCACCTCGGGCTGCATCGCGCCCCCGATCGCGAGCTTCGGTCCGCCCGCGAGCTTGAACTGACCGTGCTGCGCGTGGCTGATGCCCGGGCTGTCGGTCGCGTGGCCCACATCGGTGACAAGCGCCACATCGGGCGCAAGCGACCGCGCGATCATCTGCGCGCCCTTCAGGCCGACCTCCTCCTGCACGGTCGACACCGCCACCACGCGCACCTTCAGATCGGCCGCGTGCGCCGCCACCAGGCGCAGCGCCTCGGCTGCGATCCAGGTGCCGATCCGGTTGTCGAGCGCGCGCGCCACCACCAGGTCGTCGGTGATGTGCATGAATCCGTCCATGAACACGCCCGCGTCGCCGATCGCCACGCGCTGGCGCGCCTCGTCGGCGCTGGTCGCGCCGATGTCGATGAACAGCTCGTGCATCTTGCGCACCTTGCCTTCGGCCGACTTGTCCTGCAGGTGGATGGCGGTGGCGCCGATCAGGCCGATCACGGGGCTGCGCGCGCCCGGCACGCTCGACTGGAAGCGCACGCGCTTGCCAACGATCGAGCCCGTGTCGATGCCGCCGATCGCCTTGCAGTAGACGAAGCCCTTCTCGTCGATGTGGTTGACCATCAGGCCGATCTCGTCGGCATGGCCGCACACCGCAAGCGTGGGCACGCCCGCGCCCTCGGGGCCGAACGACGCGAAGCAGTTGTTGTACGCGTCGTTCCAGGTGCGCGCCGCGAAGCCGCGCGCGTAGTTCATCCACACGCGCTGGCCGTCGCGCTCGAAGCCCGACGGGCTCGGGGTGTCGAGCAGTTCCTTCAGGAAGGCCAGGCTCTCGGGGCGGATCGAATCGACGGTTGCGGAAAGAGACATGCGCGGAGGATAACCCTCCGCGCATGGTCGATGCTTGGGGTGCCGGTCAGCCCGCGCGCTTCGGGCGCGCCTTCAGGCGCTCGCCGCCCTGCGCGAACATCTCGTTCGCCGTGCGGACGGGCGGCGGAGTGGTCGAGCCCTGCGGACGCTGCGTGGGCGAGACCGCAGCGGGCGCGGCCGCCCGATGGTTCTCGACGGCGCGCACGGGCGCTGCCACCGCGGGAGCGGGCGGCACGCTCGGTCCAAGGCGGCGGTTGCGCGCCTCGTCGATCGAGCGGCTCATGGTCTGGATGATCGAGCGCATCTGCTCGACATTGCGGTTGGTTCGCGGAGAGTTCATGGCGGTCACCTCTGCTGCACGCGCGTCGCTCACGACGCGCTCCGCCGGGCTGTGGATCGCCCGACAAGGTCAGATCGGCGCATAAAGGGCGAGGGTTTGGCGAACTTGCTGCATTTCTTCGGACTTGCCCGCACAGGCCGCAGCGAACGCCTGCGCGGGGCTTGGAATCCCGCCGTCCCGCGGGGATTTCCTACACTGGACCCTCTTCGAGGCCCTGCACCCATGATCCGATCCTTCCGTTCGCTCGCCATCGCCGTCGGTTCCGCAATCCCGTCCACGGCGCTCGCGGCCACGGTCGACCTGCCGCGCCACCCCGCGCTCTCGCCCGATGGCTCGGCGGTGGTGTTCACCTGGCGCGGCGACCTCTGGAAGGCGCCCTCGGGCGGTGGCGCGGCGGTTCGGCTGACCTCGAGCCCCGCCATCGAGACCCGCAGCGCCTTCACGCCCGACGGCGCCCGCATCGTGTTCGAGAGCGACCGCGAGGGCACGCGCAACCTCTGGTCGATGGACGCCTCGGGCGGCGACCTGCGCCAGCTCACCGACCTCGACGCGGCCATGGCGCTCTCGTCGGTGGGAACGCTCGGCGGCAAGACCGTCGTGTTCATCGACACCACCCTCGAGGGCGACCTCTTCCGCTCGCCGCGGCCCTATGTGATGCCCATCGAGGGCGGCATGCCCGTGCGCCTGCACGACGCCTTCGGCGGCGCCGCCAACGCGTCGCCCGACGGCAGCAAGGTGCTGTTCGAGCGCGGCGGCTCGTCGTGGGCGCGCCGCGGCTACAACGGCCCCGACAACCGCAATGTGTGGGAGTTCGACCCTGCGACGGGCCGCTTCCGCCAGCTCACCAAGTACGACGGCAACGACGGCATGGCGCGCTTCGTCGGCGGCGACGAGTTCCTGCATGTCTCCGACCGCGGCACGGGCAGCATGAACCTCTTCCGCGCGCGCCTTGGCGACGGGCTCGACGCGGGCAAGCGCCTGACCTCGTTCGACGGAGCCGACATCCACGGGCTCGCGGTGTCGCTCGACGGCCGCACCGCGGTGTTCGGCGTGCTTGGCGACCTCTGGCGGCTCGACCTCTCGTCGGAGGGCGCGGCGCCGCAGAAGCTCGCCTTCACCGCGCCCGACGACGCGCCCGCCGACCGCGAGTTCCGACAGATCGGCCGCGAAGTCAGCGAGGCCGCGCTGTCGCCCGACGGAAAGACCATGGCGTTCGTCGCCAACGGCGATGTGTTCGTGCGCGCCACCGAGGACAAGAGCCCCACGCGGCGCGTGACCGAGGGCGAGGCGCGCGAGCGCGACATCGCGTGGAGCGCCGACGGCCTGTCGCTCTACTTCGCGAGCGACCGCGACGGAAGCGACTCGCTGTACGCCGCCACCGTGGCCGAGACCCGCGCCGATGTGAAGAAGAAGGGCGAGCCGGCCAAGAAGCCCGAGCCGCCTGCGGACGCTGCGAAGGCCGACGGAGCTTCGGAGCCCGCGAAGCCCGGCGCTCCGGCCGAGCCCGCACCCGCCGTGCCCGAGGCTCCGAAGCAGGACCCCGCCCCCGCGGCGGCGAAGGATGAGAAGAAGGGCGACGGCAGCGACGCGAAGAAGGACGACGCGAAGAAGGACGACGCGAAGAAGGACGAGGCGAAGAAGGACGAGAAGAAGGATCCCGCCCTCGACCCCGCCCGCTGGGCCGACGCGGTGCGCTTCGACATCAAGCCGCTCACCTCGGGCCCCGACGACGACCGCCGCCCCGCGGCGTCGCCCGACGGCACCTTCGTGCTGTTCACGCGCAACCTCGGCGACCTCGCGCGCCTCGACCTCGCGAGCGGCGAGGTGAAGGTGATCAGCGAGGGCTGGGACGACGAGCTCGAGTTTGTCTTCTCGCCCGATGGCCGCCTGGTGGCGCTCGCGCGGAACGACCAGGACTTCAACAAGGATGTGTGGATCCTGGCCGCCGACGGCTCGAAGCCCGCGGTGAATGTCACCCGCCACCCCGACAACGACGGCAACCCGCGCTTCTCGGCCGACGGCAAGATCCTCGCGTTCCTGAGCGAGCGGAACAACGAGGAGTCGGACGCGTGGGTCGTGATGCTCGACCGCGACCTCGAGGGCATGTCGCAGCGCGACCTCGACCAGTACTTCAAGGACGCCGCGGAGTCGAACAAGAAGCGCAAGCCTCTTGAGCCCCGAAAGCCCGCCGAGCCGCGCAAGCAGGGCGACGATGCCGCTCCGGGCGAGGCGAAGCCCGCGCCGGCCGCCAAGGACCCCTTCGAGGGCCTCGAGCTCGACGACGCCTATCTGCGCGTGCGCCGCGTCACCACGCTGCTCGGCAACGAGGGCGACCTCGAGCTCCTGCCCACGGGCGACCGCCTTGTGTTCACGGGCGCCGAGGGCAAGGAGCAGTCGCTCTACACGATCCGCTTCGACGGCACCGAGCAGAAGAAGATCGGCCCCGCGGCGCGCGTCGTCGGCCTCAACTTCGCGGGCGACCGCGTGGTCGCCGTCGCCTCGGGCCAGGGCCAGACCATCGGGCTCGCGGGCGATGCGAAGACGCTCGACATCTCGGCCACCAGCGAGATCTCGCTGCCCGCGCGCAACCGCCAGAAGCTGCTCGAGGTCTCGCGCATCATGGGCCGCAAGTTCTACATGGACCCGAAGGAGAAGGGCCTCGACTGGCCCGCGCTCACCGAGCGCTACGCCGAGCTCGCGTCGCGCGCGCGCACGGCCGACGAGTTCGACTTCGTCGCCAACATGTTCATCGGGCACCTCGATGCGTCGCACCTCGGCGTGCGTTCGCCCGAGCCCGGCGCGGCCGCGGGCGGCGCGGGCCGCGGCGGCGCGTCGTCGGGGTCCTCGCGCGCGCAGGGTCGCCTTGGCGTCGCCACGGCGCCCGCCGACGGCGGCCGCAAGGTCGTGTCGGTGCTGCGCGACTCGCCCGCGGCGCTGGCGAACCCGCGGCTCGAGCCGGGCGACCTGATCGTCGCCATCGACTTCGAGCCCGTCGACCCCGCGAAGCCGCTCGAGGCGATGCTCGCGGGCAAGTCCGGGCAGGAGACGGTGATCGCGTTCCGCCGCACGGGCGCCGAGGGCGCCGAGCCCGCCGAGCGCGCGTCGATCATCGTGCCCATCTCCTCGTCGGCCGAGCGCGCGCTTCGCTACACCGCCGAGACGCTCGAGAACGCGCGCAAGGTCGAGCAGCTCTCGAACGGCCGCATCGGCTACCTGCACATCCAGTCGATGGACCAGGCGTCGCTCGACCGCTTCGAGCGCGACCTCTACGCGGCCGCGCATGGCAAGGAGGCGCTGATCGTCGATGTGCGCAACAACGGCGGCGGCTTCACCGCCGACCGCCTGCTGTCGTCGATCGATGTGCGTCCGCACGCCTACGCGATCCCGCGCGAAGGCGACCGCTCGCGCCGCAACTCGTATCCGCAGGACCGCCTGTACATCCAGCGCTACACCATGCCGATGGCCATGCTGTGCAACGAGAAGAGCTTCTCGAACGCCGAGATCATCTCGCATGCGTTCAAGTCGATCGAGCGCGGCCCGCTCGTCGGCCAGCAGACCGCGGGCGGCGTCATCTCGACGGGCTCCGAGTCGCTCGTCGACGGCACGACGGTGCGCATGCCGTTCCGCGGCTGGTATGTGCAGGGAACCGACAAGGACATGGAGGAGAACGGCGCGATGCCCGACATCGTGGTGCCGCAGACGCCCGAGGACGAGTCGCGCGGCGTCGACGCGCAGCTGGCCCGCGCGGTCGAGGAACTGATGAAGGACCTGCCGAGGCGCTGACCATGGGCGACGGGCGCATCGCCTTCAGCGCGTTCCGGCCGCATCCGTGGCATGGGCTCGAGGTCGGTCCCGAGCCGCCCGCGCTCGTGCATGCGTTCATCGAGATCACGCCGTTCGATGTGGTGAAGTACGAGACCGACAAGCGCACGGGCTACCTGCGCGTCGACAGGCCGCAGCGCTCGAGCTCGGTGCCGCCCGCGCTGTACGGGTTCGTGCCGCGCACCTACTGCGGCGCGCGCGTGGCGGCGCTGTCGCCCGGATCCGTGCGCGGCGACGGCGACCCGCTCGACATCTGCGTGCTCAGCGAGCGCCCGATCGACCGCGCCGAGGTACTTCTCGAGGCGCGCACCGTGGGCGGGATCCGCATGCTCGACGCGGGCGAGGCCGACGACAAGATCGTGGCCGTGCTTTCGAGCGACCCCGTGTACGGCGGCGCGCGCGAGCTCGGCGACCTGCCGCGGCCGCTCGTCGACCGGCTGGTCCACTACTTCGCGTCGTACAAGGCGATGCCGGGCGAACCGCTGCGCGTCGAGGTCGGCGGCACCTACGGCGCGCCGCACGCGCATGCGGTGATCCGCGCATCGATCGACGACTACGCCGACCTCGTGCGCGACGCGCACTGATCCGCGCGCGCGGAACACCGGCCTTCTCTCGTGCTTCGGTCACGCCTCGTCGTCGGACGGCGGCGCGGGCGGCGGGGCCGATGCCTCGCGCTCGCGCAGCTCGCGGCCGCGCGCGGCCACCGAGTCGTAGATCGACGCGAGCAGCCCGACGAGCGGGAACTTGCCCTGCAGCGGCGACTGGCCAAGGCGCCTGAGCAGCGCGTGCTGCACCGACTGCTCGGTTTCCTCGGGCAGCTGCGCGATCTGCCTGCCCGGACGCCAGAAGCTCTCGAGGCAGCGGTCGAGCGGCATCGCCTCGGGAACCTGCTCGGCCGCGGGCGGCGTCGAGTGCGCGCGCGCCACACCGCGCGTCGCGATCGCACGGGCTTCCTGCAGGCGCTCGAGCAGGCGCTGGCCGTCAAGGCCACGCAGCGTGAACGCCAGCAGCGGATCACCGGCCAGACGCTCGATCAGCAGCGCCGCGACGCACGCGACGTGCTTGCACGGCATCGGCAGGTCGCAGGTGCAGGTCCGCTTCACCGTCGCGGCATCGACGGGCACCAGATGCTTGCCAAGCGAGACGAACGGCTGTTCGACGAGCGGCGGCATCTCGCCGGCCAGGAGCTTCGCCGAATACACCGCCTCGCGCGCCATGATCGCGACCACGCGGTCCCAATCCGCCGGCGCAAGCACCGCGGGCGCGATGCGCACCGTGTACGGGCGCGACTGGCGTCCCTGCACCGTCGCCTCGACGCCCGCGGGTGTGATCTGCAGCGCAGCGGTCTGACCCGCGCGCGCGTAATCAAGCCCCTCGTTCTTCACGGCATCCTCGATCCCGTGCATCAGGAGCACCGACCAGCCATCGGCCGGCCACGCGAGCATGTCGATGCCCTCGCGGCGCCGCAGGCGGATGCCGTTCTTCAGGCGACGCGGACCCTCCTGGCGGCGCATCGGGCGCCCGGGACCAACGTTGAAGTTCGAGTTCCGCGCGAACTGCGAGGCAGGCTGCGGCGTTGCCGGATCCTGCTTCGGCGCCGACGAGTCGAGGTCCTCCGGAGTGCTCATTCCTCGTCCTCCAGCGTGTCGCGGCGAAGCGTGAGCAGCTCACGCAGCTGACCGGTCGAGAGTTCGGTGAGCCACGACTCGCCCGAACCGATGATCTGCTGTGCAAGTTCGGTCTTCTGCTCGATCATCTGGTCGATGCGCTCTTCGAGCGTGCCTTCCGAGATCATCTTGTGGACGTGCACCGTGCGGTGCTGTCCGATGCGGAATGCGCGGTCGGTCGCTTGATTCTCGACGGCTGGATTCCACCAGCGGTCGAAGTGGAAGACGTGATTCGCAGCCGTCAGGTTGAGACCAACGCCGCCTGCCTTCAGCGACAACACGAAGATCGGGCACTTCGGGTCGCCCGACTGGAAGCGCTCAATCAACTGCTCGCGTCGCGCCTGCGGCGTGCCGCCGTGGAGGAACTGCGCCTCGCTGTCGAGTTCCTGTCGGATCATCGCAACGAGGAGATGGCCCATTTGGCGGTATTGCGTGAAGACGAGCGCGCGGTCGCCGGTCGCGACGACTTCTTCAAGCATCTCCATCAGGCGCTGCGCCTTGCCCGACCGCGCAGAGAGCCGCTCGCCAGGCGCGAGTTTCGGCATCGGCACCGCATCATCGTCGTCCGCGCCTTGACGAAGGAAGTGCGCGGGATGGTTGC
>JBJTOV010000185.1:0-8403 GCA_046074745.1 Planctomycetota bacterium
TGGAGCGAGCCTTCGACGACCTGCCGGCGGGACTTCTCGACAGCCCGCTGATCGACAGGACGCGCAAGAAGGCAACCATCGTCCTGCGCATGGTCGACGGGAAGGCGGTTCTCACGCCCGTTCGCACCGGTGCATCGAATCTGTCGGACACGATGATCCTCGAGGGCGTCCGCGAGGGCGACGTGGTGGTCACGGGTCCGTACCGCGTGCTCGAGCGGCTGAAGGACGGCGAGGCGATCCGCGAGGAGACCGCGAAGGACGCCGCCGACGCGCTGGCCGCGCGGGAGAAGTCGAATGGCTGACGCGCGCGGCGATTCCGCTGCCGCGCCGCTGATCGAGGTGCGCGCGCTGTCGAAGGTCTATCGCGTGGGCGTGGAGACGATCCACGCGCTGCGCGGGCTCGATCTTGCGATCGGCCGCAACGAGATGGTCGCGATCATGGGTTCGTCGGGCTCGGGGAAGAGCACGCTGATGAACATGCTCGGATGCCTCGACCGCCCGACCTCGGGCGCGTACCTGCTGAACGGCCGCGATGTGAGCCGCATGGGCGCGCGCGAGCTCGCCAAGGTGCGCAACGAGGAGATCGGCTTCGTGTTCCAGAGCTTCGAGCTGCTGCCGCGGCAGACGGCGCTCGAGAATGTCGAGCTGCCGCTCGTCTACGCGACGGGCGCGTGGCGCGGCCGGAGCGCGCGCGCCATGGCCGCGCTCGAGCGCGTGGGCCTGAAGGACCGCGTGCACCACAGGCCGAACCAGCTGTCGGGCGGCCAGCGCCAGCGCGTGGCCATCGCGCGCGCGATCCTGAACAAGCCGTCGATCCTGCTCGCCGACGAGCCGACGGGCAACCTCGACAGCGCCACCACCGCCGAGGTCCTGTCGCTCTTCGGCGCGCTGCACCGCGAGGGCCAGACGATCGTGATCGTCACCCACGAGGACGAGGTGGCCGCGCACTGCCAGCGCGTGGTCCGTCTGCGCGACGGCCGCGTGCTCAGCGACCTGCCCGTGGCGCAGGATGTGGCGGGGCGGTTCCTCGCCCAGCACGCAGGGGGGGCGGCCTGATGCTCAACCCGCTGTTCTGGCTGCAGGCGATCTCGCTCGCGTTCTCGCAGATCTGGGCCAACAAGTCGCGCGCGTTCCTCACCGCGCTCGGCATCATCGTGGGCGTGGCGCGCACGACCGCGGTCATCGCCGCGCTGACCGGCCTCAAGGGCAAGGTGCTCAGCGAGTTCGAGTCGGTGGGCGCGAGCAAGTTCTTCGTGTTCCCCGATCGGCCCGACAACGCGCCGCGCAACATGTACCCGTGGGAGAAGATCCTGATCAAGCCCGCCGAGGTGCGCGCGATCCGCGACGAATGCACGCTCGTGAAGGCCGTCACGCCCATCACCGAGGTGGGCCTCGATGTCGAGTCGGGCGACAAGCGCATCGAGGGCATCACGATCGGCGGCATCTGGCCCGAGTGGCATGTGGTGCAGAACCGCTTCGTGATCGAGGGCCGCCCGTTCACGCAGATCGACATCGACAGCGAGCGCCAGGTCTGCCTGATCAACGAGGACACGATCCGCGAGCTGAATCTGCCTGCGAATCCCGTGGGCGAGGCGATCCTGGTCGGCGGACGCAGGTTCATGATCGTCGGCATCGTCGAGACGGTTCAGGCGCGCTTCTTCGGCATGAACACCTCGAGCGCCGAGCTCTTCATTCCGTTCTCGGTGGCGGAGAAGCTGCAGGACCGCAACTTCTTCATGCGGATCGAGGGCATGTTCGCAAGCCCCGCCGAGGCCGAGCGCGGGCAGGACGAGGTTCGGTTCGTGATGCGGCGCATGCGCGGCATCCAGCCGGGCGAGCCCGAGACCTTCCAGGTGGCGGCCATCGACAAGTTCATCGAGCAGTTCAAGACGCTGGCCGCGGGCATCACCGCGATCGCGGGCGGAATCGTGGCGATCAGCCTGCTGGTCGGAGGCATCGGCATCATGAACATCATGCTGGTGTCGGTGAGCGAACGCACGCGAGAGATCGGCCTTCGCAAGGCGGTGGGCGCGACGCCGCTTGCGATCCTGCTCCAGTTCCTGCTCGAGGCGGTGACGCTCTGCCTTGTCGGCGGCTTCGTGGGCGTGGCGATCGGGCGTCTGGCCGCGTTCGGGCTCACCAAGATCCCCGGCGCGCAGCTCGAGCAGGCCGATGTCCCGTTCTGGGCGGTCGTGGTCAGCTTCGTGTTCTGCGCGGTGACGGGCGTGGTGTTCGGCATGTTCCCCGCGGTGAAGGCCGCGCGGCTCGATCCGATCGAGGCATTGAGGCACGAATGAACCGACCCCACGCCGCATTCCTGGCTCTTTGCGCAGCATGCATGGCTTCTTGCGCCGCAATCTTGGCTTCTTGCGCCGCGCTGTCGGCGGCCGCGCTGCTTTCGGGCTGCCGCAGCGGCGTCTTCGACAACGAGGATCCGCGCTGGCGCGCGAGCGAGGCCGACCTTCGCCGCATCGAGGCCGTCGACCCCGCGGCGCGCTCGCTCGAGCCGCCCGTGACGCTCGACGATGCGGCGAAGGCGTCGCTCGAGGCGGTCGCGGCGCCTGCGAAGGCCGATGCCGTGCCCGTGACGCTCGCCGAGGTGCGCGCGGCGGTGCTCGCCAACAACCTCGAGCTGCGCGCGGCGCTGGTCGACCCTGCGGTTGCGCGCGCGAATCTCTCGGCCGAGGAGGCCAAGTTCGAGAACGCGCTGTTCGCCGAGTACAGGCGCGACAACAACAGCCTGTTCGCAGACCTTGCCGATGGCGAGCCTGCCGACCGCGACTCCTTCAATGCGGGGCTTGCGATTCCGCTTGCGACGGGCGGCGAGATCACCGTGTCGTCGCCCCTCAACCGCGGCGCGAGCGGGCTGACCTTCGGCGGCAGCGACGAGGACTGGCTGGCCGCGCTGTCGTTCTCGATGAGCCAGCCGCTGTTGCGCGGCGCGGGCGTCGACGCCAACACGCATTCGATCCGCGTGGCGGCGTGGCAGGGGCAGATCGTCGACGCGCGCACCAAGCTCGAGGCGATCCGCGTGCTCGCGAACGCCGACAAGGCCTACTGGAACCTGTATTCGGCCGCGCGCGAGCTCGAGGTGCGCCGCGCGCAGTACGAGGTCGCGGTGAAGCAGCTCGAGCGCGCGAAGCGGCGCGTGGCGCAGGGCGAGGCGCCCGAGATCGAGGTGGTGCGCGCCGAGAGCGGCATCGGCCGCACGCTCGAGCAGATCATCGTGGCCGACGCGAACCTGCGCATCCGCCAGCGCGCGCTCAAGCGGCTGATGAACCGCGCCGACCTGCCCGTGTCGGGCGATGCGCCGCTAAGGCCAGGAAGCGATCCGAATCCCGTCGGGCTGAAGCTCGACGGCAACGCGCTTGCCCAGCAGGCGGTGGCGAACCGCATGGAGATGCTCGAGCTCGAGCTTCAGCTCGCGATCGACCAGAGCGAGATCGGCTTCCGCCGCAACGCCGCGCTGCCGCTCTTCCTGCTCGACTACGGCTACGAGATGCAGGGCGCGGGCAGCGAGGCGTGGGATGCGTACGGCGCGGTTGCCGAGGGCGACAGCTTCAATGTGGGCGTGCGCGCCGAGATTCCGATCGGGAACGAGGCCGCCGAGTCGCGGGTGAACGCGGCCATCCTGGCGCGCGTGCAGCGGCTGGCCACGCGCGACGCGCGTCGGCAGGCGATCCGCACCGAGGTGTTCGACGCGCTCGACGCGCTGGCGCAGGGCTGGCAGCGCATTCTGGCCGCGCGGCTCGAGAGCGTGCTGGCCGCGCGCACGCTGGCGGCCGAGGAACGGCAGTTCGATGTCGGGCTTCGCACGAGCACCGATGTGCTCGACGCGAGCGCGCAGCTTGCCGACGCGCAGAGCCGCGAGGTGGCCGCGCTGGCCGCGTATCAGGTGGCGCTTGTCGACATCGCGTTCGCGACGGGCACCACGCTCGGCTCGGCGCGCATCCGCTGGGAGCCGTTCTCGATGGACGAGCTGCCGGAGCTTGAGCGTTTGCCCGGCGCGCAGCCTGCGAAGCAGCGGGGCGGGTTCACGCAGGAAGCGCAGGGTGCAGCGCGCGCGCTGGAGGCTGGAAGCCCCGCGCTAGAGGCTGGAAGCCCAGCGCCGCAGGCTGGAGATCCAGCGCCGCAGCCTGACGCCACTGCGCCTTCGGCGACGCCATCCGGCGGTTGATCAGCGCTCGTTCTTCGCGAAGTCGATCGCCAGCGACGCGAGCTCGCGGATCCGCTCGGGCATGGAGTCATCGGCGACCAGTTCGCCGAACGCGCGCACCAGCGTGGCGCCGTTCTGCGAGGAGATCGGCGTGCGGTAGCGCACGAAGGCGGCGGCGATGGTGGCCGCGTAGAGCCGCGCGGCCAGACTTCGCTCGGCGGCGGTGGCGCCGTTCGTGCGCAACAGCTTGTACGCGCTCTTCAGCTCGCGCAGCGCGTCGAGCGAGGTGGTGGGCGCGGCGATCGCCTCGAACGGATCCTTCGCGCCCGGAACGATCTCGCGCGTGAGCCACGCGGCCCCCGCCATCATCGGGTCGCCTTCGAGTTCGAACGCCCAGCGCAGCGTGTTGCCCAGCACTTCGGCGGATGCGGGCGGGTGTTCGTGCGGTTCATGCATCATCGGATCGTCCGTTCGTTCCTGCCCGGCTGTTCAGCGCTGCTCAAGCAGCTTCATGAGTTCGATCATCTCGGTGCGCGCGTCGTCGTCGCTCTGCACGGTGGCGCGCACCTCGTCGAGAAGAAGCGCCGCGAACCGCCGCTTGGCGACCACGAGACGCCCCGCGCACTCGCCCTTCGAAAGGCCCAGCTGCGGCGCCAGCGTGTCGTATCCTGCCGCCGAGCCCTCGAAGGACGCCTGCATCACCCGCACGCGGAAGAGCTCCCAGGTCGCGGCGTCGCCTTCGGCAAGGAGCTGCTGCTGCAGACGCTCGGCCGCGCCGCGGATCAGCCCCGCGACATAGCGCGTGTTGAACGCACGCTCGGGAGAATCGTCGCGGTGCGCCCGTCCGTCGACCGAGCCCTCGACGGCGTCGTCGAACGCCGTGATGCCGCCCTTCGGCATGCGCGTCGACGCCGTGCGCCGTCGATGCATGTCGGACAGATAGTTGCGCACCGCACCAATCAACAGCGTGCGAAACCGCCCGCGCGCCGGATCGGCTTTCTCGAGCAGGTGGCGCGACAGGAACACATCGGCAATGAATCCCTGCGTGAGCTCGGTCGCATCCTCGGGCGTGCGGCCCGACGCCCGGATGAACGCGAACACCGCAGGCCACGCCCGCCGCGCCACGCTGTCAAGGCTGCGCCGCGCCGTCTCCGACCCGCTCGCGGCATCCCGGATCAGGTCCCAGTTCGTCTGGGTCATCGAGGAATTGGTTCGAGTCGTCATGCTCCACCTCGGCCGACGCGGCCCTCACCACAAAGTACGCGCCGTTTCTCCGTCGATGAGCCAATCGCCACGATTTCCGACCGCTTCACCTACACCGCGCCCCAGAAACACAAAAGCCGTCGCGACATAGTCGCGACGGCAAACGCACCCAAGCACCCCTTTCCCGAAGCGCTGGGAGGCCCCGTCAGGGCCTCCCAACGCTTCGCGAAAGCCCCCGTTGCGAAGAAGTTTGAGGCCCGTCTTAGGGCCTCAAACGAAAGTCGCAACGGAAAATAGTGGAGCCGGGGGGATTCGCACCCCCGTCCCGATACGTCCGCCCCATCGCGTCTACGAGCGTTTCCGTGCTTTCTGTCTCACCGAGGTCGTCCGCGCACGGCGGGCGCCAAACCTAGGCCAGCCTGACTGTTGTCTCGTTCCGCGGCGGTAAGGCATCGCCTTGGAACCAACCCCGTTTTTTGCGCGGGTCGACCCTACGGGGTGTCGGGTCTACTCCGCGTCGCCGCAATTAGGCAGCGAGAGCGTACTGCGTGTTGGCAGTTGTTGTTGTGCATCCTTTTTACGTGGCCTGGATGCTCCACGGCTCGCAACGATGGACCGGGTGCGTCCGGTCGAATCTGGTCGGCCCCGATTGTGAAAGACGGGCCAAGTGTAGACGCACGGCCGCGAAAGGCAAGGGCGCGGGCGCGTCACACCCGCAGATGCTTGGCGGCGCTGTACGCAGCCACCTTGTAGCACTCGGCGAGCGTCGGATAGTTGAACACGGTCTCGAGGAAGTAGTCGAGCCCGCCACCGAGCGAGAGCACCGCCTGCCCGATGTGGACGAGCTCGGTCGCCTGCGTGCCGAGGCAGTGGACGCCGAGCAGCGCGCGCGTCTCGCGGTGGAAGATCATCTTGAAGAAGCCCGAGCGGTCACCGAGGATCTGCCCGCGCGCGATCTCCTCGTAGCGCGCCACGCCGACCTCGTACGGGACCTTCTTCTCGGTCAGCTCCTGCTCGGTGGCGCCGACCATCGAGATCTCGGGAATCGCGTAGATCCCGTAGGGAAATCCCGCGCGGGTGGGCTTCGCCTCGACGCCGTACATCGCGCACACCGCAAGCCGTCCCTGCTCGGAACTGGTCGAGGCGAGCGCGGGGAACCCGATGATGTCGCCCGCGGCCGAGATGTGCGGCACCGAGGTGCGGAACTGCGCGTCGACCGTAATGCGCCCGCGGTCGTCGGCGGTTACGCCCGCCTTGTCGAGGGCGAGCCCCGCGGTCGCGCCCAGGCGACCGATCGAGAACATGACGGCGTCGACCACCACGCGCTTCCCGCTCTCGAGCTCGATGTCGGCGCAGCGCGGGTCGCCGCGCGTCTCGATGTGCTTGACCGCTTCGCCGAGGCGGAAGGTGACGCGCTTCTCGCGCATCTGGTGCACCATCTCGTCCACGATCTCGGCGTCGCAGAACTCGAGCGGGCGCTGGTGGCGGTCGACGACCGTGACCTCGACGCCGAGCTGCGCGAACATCGACGCGTACTCGATGCCGATCACGCCGCCGCCGATCACGGCCATCGTGCGCGGCAGCGCGTCGAGCGCCAGGACATCGTCGCTGGTGATGATCGTGCGGTGGTCGTTCGCGACAGGCGGCGGAGCGGGCACGCTGCCGACCGCGATCAGGATGTCCGCCGCCGTGACCTGACGGCCCGTCGCGCCACCCGCGATCGCGATCGTGTGCGGTTCGACGAACGACGCCGTGCCCGACAGCAGGTCGACGCCGTTGCGCGAAAGCTGCCGCGCCACCACATCGAGCTCGCGCTCGATGACCTGGTTCACGCGGTGCAGCAGATCGCGCATCGTGGGCCGCGGCCGCTCGATGGGCGCGCCGTCGGCAAGCGACGGCACATGCGTGAGCGACAGCACGGCCTCGCGGAAGGTCTTGCTGGGCACGGTGCCCGTGTGCAGGCACACGCCGCCCACCATGCGCTGGCGCTCGATGATGGCCACGCGCTTGCCGAGCTTGGCGGCCTGCACCGCGGCGCGCTGGCCCGCGGGGCCGCTGCCGAGCACCAGGAGGTCGTAGTCGAACGCCATGCGGCGAGTGTACGGGAGTCGGTCGGGCCGTACACTCGCGGCATGACGCGCGAAGGCCCGAAGCTCCGCATCGTGTTCGTGTGCACGGGAAACATCTGCCGAAGCCCCGCGGCGGAGAACATCTTCCGTCACCGCGCCGCCGCCGAAGGGCTGCTTTCCGATCTCGAGATCGACTCGGCAGGCACGGGCGGCTGGCACGAAGGCGAGGCGCCCGACCGACGCTCGGCGGCCGCGCTGCGCGCAGGCGGCTACCCCGTCGAAGGCCGTGCGCGCGCGCTGCGCGAGCCCGACATCGCCGGCTTCGACCTCTTCGTCTGCATGGACCGCACGCATGTCGACGACCTGCTCGGCCGCGGCGCTGCGAAGAGACGCGTGGTGCTCATCCGCCACTTCGACGAGGCGCGCGGGCACGACGAGGTGCCCGACCCGTACCACGGCGGCGACGACGGATTCCGCGAGATGATCGCCATGCTCGAGGCGTCGATGGACGGCCTGTTCCGCCGCGTGCGCGAGCTGCTTGCCGAGAAGCGGGGGCGCTGATGGAGCTCGACCCCGCCGAACTCTCGGAGTCGCGCCGCTACGGCCTGCTGATCGGCGCGATCGTGCCGCGGCCAATCGCGGTGGTCGGGACCTGCGACGCGGCCGGGCGCATGAACCTGGCGCCGTTCTCCTTCTTCAACGGCATCTCGGGCGAGCCGTTCCTGCTGATGTTCTGCCCGTCGAACCGCGAGGACGGCGGCGAGAAGGACACGCTTGCGAACGCGAAGCCCGCCGCGGAGGGCGGCACGGGCTGCTTCTCGATCGGGATTGCGACCGAGTCGACCGTGCGCCGCGTGGTGGCGTGCTCGGAGCGGCTGCCGCACGGCGAGAGCGAGTTCGCGCTGTCGGGCCTTTCGCCCGCGCCCTGCACGCGCATCCGTGCGCCGCGGTTCCTCGAGAGCCCCGTCACCTTCG
>JBJTOV010000186.1:0-3754 GCA_046074745.1 Planctomycetota bacterium
TGTTGCAAGTTGATGCTATATTCACACAATCTCACTTGGAAGCAAACCAACGGGCGACCGCTATACGCGTGTCAAGCAGAAGAAATATAACTACAGCTTCTTTTTTTTATTCTCGGCACGACGCCGTCGGCCAAAGGCCGACGGGTGCCCATCTCGAAGACGATGGGTCGCCGATACCACGATCTCGGCACGACGCGCCGCCCAACGGGCGGCGGTGACAACCAAGACGACACACCGGACTCCCACATCAGGCGCCTGCGCGCTCAGACGATCCGCGCGTCGCCCTTCCCCTTCACGATCTCGCCGATCGGAACGGGGTCCTCGCCGAGCTTGCGCAGCAGCTTCATCACCGCGGCCGCCATCTTCGGCCGCACGATCACGGTGTACCCGATGCCCATGTTGAACACGCGGTACATCTCGTCGGTCTCGACGCCGCCGTGCTCCTGGAGGAACGGGAAGATCGCGGGCGGATTCCACGCGTCCGCGTGGATCAGCGCGTCGACATCGCCGCCAAGCGCGCGGCACACATTGCCGGGCAGCCCGCCGCCCGTGATGTGCGCCATGCCGCTCACCGCGTCCTTCGCGCCAAGCGCGTCGAGCATGCCGATCACCTGCCGCGCGTAGATGCGCGTCGGCTCGAGCAGCACATCGATCAGCCGCCTGCCGCCGAGCGCCGCGTACTTCTTCGTGTACGAGAGCCGCGCGTCCTTCACGATGCGGCGCACCAGCGTGTAGCCATTCGAGTGAACGCCGCTCGATCCGAGGCCGAGCACGATGTCGCCCACCTTCGGCTTCGGCTGCTTCAGAACGCGCGCGCGCTCGATCACGCCCACGCAGAAGCCCGCGACATCGAAGTCGCCGGGCGCGTAGATGTCGGGCATCTCGGCGCACTCGCCGCCGATCAGCGCGCAGCCGGCGATCTCGCAGCCCTTGGCCACGCCCGCGATCATGGCGGTCGTGTCGGCGGGGTCGAGCTTCGACAGCCCCAGGTAGTCGAGGAAGAACAGCGGCTCCGCGCCCTGCACGATCAGGTCGTTCACATTCATCGCCACGCAGTCGATGCCGACCGAGTCGTACACCTTGAACTCCGCCGCGAGCTTCACCTTGGTGCCCACGCCGTCGGTGCAGCCGACGAGCACGGGATCCTTGTACTTCCGCCCCGCGCCGTTCAGGCGGAACATGCCCGCGAACGCGCCGTGCACGCCCATCACGCGCGGCGAGTAGGTGCGCCGCACGATCGGCTTGATGCGGTCGACCACCTCGTCGCCCGCGTCGATGTCGACGCCCGCGGCGGCATAGGTGAGGGGCTTGCGCTTCGGCTTCGTTGCTGCGGTGCGGGCCATGGGGCGGCGAGTGTAGCGGCGGGCACAACGGCGATTCGGGGCGGCGAAACGGTCAAAATCGCCCTCCGCTCGCCTCGGGTATCCTCTTCGCCCCTATGGCCATCCTTGTCGACGGAAACACCAAAGTCATCTGCCAGGGCATCACCGGCAGCGCAGGCGCCTCGCACACGAAGGGCTGCTTCGAGTACGGCACCCGCATGGTCGGCGGCGTCACGCCCGGCAAGGGCGGGCTCAAGGACCCGAACGGCCTCCCCATCTTCGACACGGTGCTGCAGGCCGTGAAGGCGACGCGGGCCGACGCGACCATGATCTTCGTGCCCCCCGCGGGCGCGGCCGACGCGATCCTCGAGGCGGCCGACGCGGGCATCCGCGTGATCTGCGCGATCACCGAGGGCGTGCCCGTGCAGGACATGATCCGCGTCAAGGAGGCGCTGAAGGCGTATCCGAAGTCGACGCTGATCGGCCCGAACTGCCCGGGCATCATGACGCCCGGCAAGCGCGTGTCGGGCGAGGGCCCCGCCGCCAAGTTCGAGGGCGGCTGCAAGATCGGCATCATGCCGGGCTACATCCACACGCATCGGCTCGACGCCGCCAGCAGCAAGGCCGTCGGCATCGTCAGCCGCTCGGGCACGCTCACCTACGAGGCGGTGTGGCAGACCTCGCAGCGCGGCATCGGCCAGTCGACCTGCGTCGGCATCGGCGGCGACCCGGTCCGCGGACTCGGCTTCATCGAGGCGCTCGAACTCTTCAACAACGACAAGGACACCGACGGCGTCGTGATGATCGGCGAGATCGGCGGCACCGACGAGATCGAGGCCGCGAGGTGGATCAAGGCCAACATGAAGAAGCCCGTCGCGGGGTTCATCGCAGGCCGCACCGCACCGAAGGGCAAGCGCATGGGCCACGCGGGCGCGATCATCGGCGGCGCCGACGACACCGCGCAGGCCAAGATCGACGCCCTCAAGGCCTGCGGCATCGCCGTGAGCGAGAGCCCCGCCGACCTCGGGTCGACGATGGCGCGCGCGATGGGGCTGTAAGGCCTGCGAGGCCCCGCCGTTCCGACATCGGTCGTGGATCGCGCCGAAGCGAGTGCCCGCACCCGCGCGCGCTCGTATCCTGTCTTCGTGCGATTCCTCTCGACCGTTCCCGCAATCGTCGCGGCGCTCGCCATGAGCCTTGCGCCCGCGCTCGCCGCGGCGCCCCCTGCCGCGCAGGCCGCCCCCGCCGCCGCGAAGCCCCTGCGCGTCGCCGTGATCGGCGCGAGCGCCTCGGCGGGGTTCGGCTGCTCGCTCAACGAAACGCGCGACGGCGAGGCATGGACGGGCAGTTTCCGGCTGATCGACATGGTGCGCCTCGCGTGCCCCGAGCTCGACCTCGTGTCGACCGACATGTCGAGCGGGTTCTTCTTCCTCGCGCCCGTGCGGAACGGCGCGCGCGCGGTGCAGCGCGCGCAGGACTTCCGCCCCGACTGCGTGGTCGCGCTCGATTTCCTGTTCTGGTACGGCTACGGCGACGATGGGCCCGACGGCAAGGCGCTCGCGTCCGAGGAGGACCGCCTCGCCAAGTTCGAGCTCGGGCTTGCGGAGCTCGCGAAGTTCACCGTGCCTGTGTTCGTGGGCGACATGCCCGACATGAGCCCCGCGGTCGGGCGCATGCTGTCGAAGCGGCAGATGCCCGCGCTCGACACGATCGCGCGCATGAACGCGCGGCTCGCGGCCTGGGCGCAGGGGCGCGTGAATGTGCGCATCCTGCCGCTCTCGCGCATGCAGGCGCAGCTGATGCGGGATGACGCGCTCGACATCGCGGGCACAAGGCTCGCGTCGAGCCCCGAGCGGCCGCTCCTGCAGCGCGACAGGCTGCACCCGGCGCCGCTCGGCCTCGCGGGGCTCGGGTGCGCGATCGCCGACGAGCTGCGCGCCGTGTGCGAGAAGCCCGACCAAGGCTGCGAGCCCGCGCCCGCCGACACCTTCGAGCGCGCGCGCGGCGAGCTGCGCAAGCTTGCTCCGCGCAGGCCGGCGAAGACCCCGCCGGCGGATGCCGAGAAGGCGCCCGCGCAGACGCCCGCAGACGCACCTCCCGCCGCGCCCTGAAGCCGTTCAGCGCAGTCCTTCGATCTTCGCGCGCACGCCCGCATCCTCGACGCGCGCGGCCGCGCCGTCGCACACCTGCTGCCAGCCGCGCGGGCCAAGCACGCGCACGGCCGCGTCCTTCAGCGTCTTGAGATCGTTGGTGGGATCCCACCCGCGAAGGTTGCGCCCAAGCAGCGCCACCACGCGCGCGTCGTCGATCGAGCCGAGCCGCGGCATCGCGAGGTGCCACAGCATGTCCTTCTCGGAGAGCGTCGGCGCGTCGATCCGTGCGAACGCCTCGGCCACGCCGCCAAGGTCGCGCTTTCGGAAGAGGGCGCCGAG
>JBJTOV010000187.1:0-7087 GCA_046074745.1 Planctomycetota bacterium
GGCGAAACGGGCTCCTCGAACCACCAGATGCCGAACGGCGCGAGCGGCCTGATCCACTCGATCGCCTGCCGCACATCGAAACGCTGGTTCGCGTCGACCATCAGCACGCGGTCGGGACCGATCTCCTCGCGGATGATCCGCGCACGGCGCACATCGTCGTCGATCGACTGCCCGATCTTCATCTTGAAGTGCGTGAACCCGTCCGCGATCGCCTCGCGGCAGCGCGCCCGCACCGTCGCATCGGAGTAGCCGATCCACCCGCAGCTCGTCGTGTACGCGGGAAACCCCTCGCGTTCCACATGGGCGATCCGCTCGGCGCGCGTCGCGTCGTTCGCCTTCAGCATCTCGAGGCACGCCCGCTCGTCGACCGCATCGCGGATGCCGTGGAAATCGATCGCGCCCACGAGCTCTTCCGCGGGCATCTCCGCAAGCAGCCGCCAGAGCGGCTTTCCTGCCTCGCGCGCATCGAGGTCCCACACCGCGTTCACGATCGCCGCCAGCGCGAGCGCCATCACGCCCTTCTCGGGCCCGAGCCAGCGGAACTGCGAATCCTGCGCCAGACTCCGCCAGAACGCCCTGCGGTCGGCGCGGATCTCGCGCAGCGTCCGCCCGGTCACGAGCGGCATCAGCGAGCGGATCGCCTGGCACACGATCTCGTTCCCGCGGCCGATCGTGAAGGTCAGCCCATGGCCCTCGAGGCCCGCATCGGTGCGCAGCACCACATACGCGGCGGAGTAGTCGGGATCGACATGCACCGCGTCCGAACCGTGCGCCTCCTCGGAGGTCGGGAACCGCAGGTCGGTGATCTCGGCGCCAATGATGGTCATCGTTCGCATCTCAGGGTTCCGCGGGCGGGGGCGGCACGGTCTCGCCGCCGTCGGCGCTCTTGTAGCAGGTCTCGACGAGCGCCATCGTGCGCCACGCGTCGGCGAGATCCGACTCGAGCCGCGCACCCGAACGGGCTTCGTGACGCTGCAGCGCGAGCATCGCAAGCCCGAACGCATCGGGAAACCAGTCGCCGTCGACCGGCACCTCGGTCCACGCGCCGCCGCCACGCGACCACTCGACCGTGTCGCGCCGTCCGCGCGGATAGTCGAGGTTCACCCCGAGCCGCACGACCGCGGTTCCATCCGTGCCCTCGATGCGCAGGTGCGACGCCTCGTGCCGCGGTGGCGCGTCGTGATGGTGGTAGGTCGTGACGACCGCGCGCCGCTCGGCGCCGAAAGTCATCGCGACGGTCGAGCGCTTCTCCGCCATCCGCGGCGCCGCGGGATGCCGCGCGGTCACGCACCACACCCGCGCGGGCTCGCCGAGAAGCGCCCGCGCGAGATCGAGGTAGTGGATCGAGTGCATCAGCACCTCCATGCGCGGCATGCCCTCGAGAAACGCCCATTTCTCCCATGGCATCCTGCACACCACGCGAACCTCGAGGTCGAGCGGCGCGCCGATCGCACCCGACGCGACCAGGCTTCGCAGCGCGCGCACCGCGGGCGCGTGGCGCAGCTGGAAGTTGACGGCCGCGACCAGCGACCGCCTGCGCGCCGCCGCCACAAGCGCGGTCGCCTCGTCGAGCGTCGACCCGAGCGGCTTCTGCAGCAGAACCCGAGAACCCTCGGGCACCTGCGCGAGCACCGCACCGAGCGCGTGCGGCGGCACCGCGATGTCAAGCACGCCGCGCTCGCGGCTGCACGCATCGAGCAGCGCATCGAGGCCGCCGAAGCAGCGCGCCCCCGACTGCCCGCAGGCGGCCTGCATCCGCCCCGCATCGAGGTCGAAGATCCCCGCGACTGGAACGCCGAGCCTTGCGTACGCGGGCAGGTGCGCCTCGCGCACCACCGACCCTGCACCGATGACGAACACAGGCCGAAGCGCGGACGCTTCGGCCGCAACGGTGCTGGAATCCGAGTTCAGGTGCACCGCGGAAGCCTACCGCAGCGCCCTTGCCGCGCGCGATCGGACGCGGAGGTTGATCTGGACGATCTGCGCAGCCTGAAGCGGACCGAAGTCGGCGCTTCGACTTCGCTCCGCCCAAATCCGCTTGCGCAGCCGCCCCGCCGCGGCACCTTCCGCGCAGCCGACGGGTCCGTCGGCGGGGAAGGGAACACCATGAAGATCCGAATCAACGCGACGCTCGCCGTCGGCGCATTCGCCGCCGCGCTTGCCTCCACCTCGCACGCCAGCCTGTTCATGACCACAGGCCAGACGGGTGCCCAGGTGCAGGTCGATGTCAACCATACCCAGTCCTGGACCTACACCGTCCCCGGGCATGTGAACGACATCCTCGGCGGCCTGTTCACCATGAAGCGCGGGTCGCAGACCACCGCCTCGATCACCTTCGAGGTCTTCGAGGGAACGATGGCCGACTTCCCGTTCGCGTCGCGCCTGCTCAGCGTCACGCTCGGCCCCGAGGACTTCACCCAGAACTGGGATTGGGTTCCCTTCACGGGCAAGCCCTTCGCCCTGACCGCAGGCCACACCTACACAGGGGTGCTCTGGTCGAACGCTCCCGACAACCAGAGCGAGGCCTACTTCATCAAGGGCGGCGGCGAAGCGCAGCTCTTCTTCAGCGATGAGAACGGTAACAACGAAGGCGAAGTCCCCGCGCCGGGCGCGATCGCGCTGCTCGGCCTCGCGGGCGCGATCGGAAGCAGGCGGCGCCGCTAGGCCTGCGCGACACGATCATCCACCAGCGACGCAGGGCCGAATGTTCCCCTAGGCCCTGCGTCGTTGTTTTTTGTCTGCGCGACCTCCGAACGGTTCGCGCGTCAGTAGAGCTGGGCCAGCACGGGAAGCAAGTGCGACTCGTGGCCTGCCTCGATGGCTTGCGCCGCAAGGTAGACAAGCGGAATCGGCGCGGCCTCGAGCATCGCCCGCGTGAACGCGGCGGTTCCGATCGTGATCTCGGGCGTGCCGCGGTACAGCCGCGGATTCGGCACGAACCGTGGGACCCGCGCCAGATACCGCTCGTAGGCCTCGCCGAACGCGGCGGTCAGGAAGCGCTCCTCGCGCAGGATGGTGGGCCAGTGCGTCAGGAAGAACACCGTGGCGAAGAGCGCGGCGATCGTGAGCGATTCGAACGCGAGCCCGGCGCCCACGAGCGCGAGGAAAGTGAAGAAGTAGAGCGGATTCCTGCAGATCGAGAACGGGCCGACATCGACCAGCTCCCTGTTCTTTCGGCCGGCGATGTGCGCGGCGCACCAGATGCGGCCGATGCAGCCCGCGATCAGCAGGAAGTCGCCCGCGGCGGAGAGCGCCGAATCGACCGCGCCGTGCTCGTCCCACGCGTGCGAAGTGAACAGCGCGCACACCGCGACAAGCACGATCGCCACGCGCGACACCAGAAGCCGGAGGTTCATGGCACGAGCGTACCCGACCGGCGCGACGGTTCAAGGCATCGAAGCTGCAAGCCGGCTACTTCGCCGCGGGAACCGCGACTTCCACCGCCGCGCTGAAGACAGCGCTCGGATCGCCGCGCTCGGCAAGCGTGCGCGCAAGCGTCGCCGCGGTGCGCGGCACCACGCCCTCGAAAAGCGTCGCGTCGCCCATCACGACCTTCACCGGCTTGTCGAGGTCGAGCATCGAGTCGTCGAGCAGGAACCCAAGCCGCTCCACGCCGCTCGCCTCGTCGACATGGATCGTCTGCGCATCGAGCCGCACCACCACGCGCTGCCCGCCCTTCGGCGCGGGGTTCGTGAGCCAGTAGAAGCGGGGGCTCGTCACATCGTCCTGCAGCCATACGACCTTCGCGGGCCGCAGATTGCGGGTGAACTTCGCCATCCACGGCACGGCCACGGCGTCCTTCCGCTGCATCCAGTGCCCGTCCTCCTCGAAGATCGTCACCTCGTGCGGGTAGCCGCCCTCGTCCTTCGCCGCGAGGTCGGCGAGCGCCACCTTCCACTGCCGCGCGATGTCGTTCCGGCTGAACGCCGCGTCCTTGCCGCCCATGTAGAGCGCGAACGGCAGGTTGCGCAGTCCGTCGGGCCGCGTCTCGTTCGGGTGGCCCGCCATCATCGCCGCCGCGGCGAAGCGGTCGGCCATGCGCGGCGCGAGCTGGTACACCCCGTCGCCACCCGCGCTGTAGCCCATCAGGTACACGCGGTCGGGGTTCACATCCTCGAACGCGACCATGTCGCGGATCAGCTCGGCGAACAGGGCGTCGACATGGCCCTGATGCCATAGGTTCCAGGTGTCCGTCGGCGCGCGCGGGGCGACATACACGCCCTCCTCGGGCTTGTAGAGGCGCTTCTGGTTCTCCCACTGCTGGTCGTTCACCTGCGCAGGCGCGCCGCCGCCACCGTGCATCGAGATGTACAGGCTGCGTCCGCCCTTCGGCTTGTCGCCGTACACCGCGTACCAGAACGGCATCTTCGCGCCGTCGGCCTCGAGCACCTTTGCGTCGAATTCGGCCTTCGCCGCGGCGCGGATCTCGTCGGCCTGCGCCTTCCGAAGCGCGCGCGCCACCCGCTCGGCGTCGGGCTTGGTGAGCGCGGTGCCCGCGAACGGCTGCGCGGCCACTTCGCCCACCGTGCCGGCGCGCAGGTACCGCTGGAGCTCGGTGACGACCGAGCGCTTGACCTTCGAGCCTTCGGTGTCCTCCTCCTCATCCGCGCTGCCTTCGAAAGACGCAGGCTCCGCAACGAGCTCCGCAGGCATGAAGCCCGCATCGAGCACGAAGTCGAGGTCGTCGAGCCTGCCCGACACCGCGCCCGGCTGCGCGGTGCGCGCCTTCGGATCGGCGATCGAGATGCGCCGCGCGCCCGATTCGCCCGCGGTCACCGTGAGCTCGGCCGCGCGCTCCCCGTCGACCGTGAACGACTTCCACGCGCCCTGCGGCACCACGAGCTCGAGGTGGTCGTTGAGGTCGAACCGCTCGTCCTTCGTGGTTCCGGCCGCAAGCACCGCGTCGGCCGAATCGCGCGCCTCGACCTTGCGCGAGACGCGCAGGCCCGTGCCCGGGTCGCGCACGCACACGCGCACGAGCTCGCTGCCTTCGGGCACTGCGGGGGCCTTGCCCGCGTAGCGGTCGGTCACATCGACGGCGCGCGCGCGCGGCCGCGACGGATCGAACACCATCGGGAACTCGATCCCGGAATCGCGCCAGGTCACGGCGTAGATCGCGTGCTCGGGCTTCTCGCGGTTCTGGCCGCTCGCCCGGCCGGCGAACCAGCCTTGGTCGAGCTGGTCGCCCGTCGGCTCGGCCGCGCCGGTGAAGCGCCAGCGCTCGCCGTCCCACACCTCGACCCACGAATGGTTGCCCGAGCCGTCGGTCCACATCGGGACGCCGACGAAGCGCGCCGGCACGCCGACCGCCCGGCAGGCGTCGACGAGCAGGATCGAGAGCCCGGAGCACGACGCGAGGCCCGTCTCCATCGATTCGGACGGCGACTGGTCGGCGCGTCGGCGCTTGGTCGAGTACTTGACGCCCGTCTTCGCGAAGAGCGCGTTGTTGAGCATGGTCGCGGCCTGCGCCGGCGTCGACGCGCCGTCGACCATCGGCAGCGCGAGCGCGCGCAGCGGCTCGATCCACAGCTCGCGCGTCTCGCTGATGCTCGCGTAGGGCAGGATCGCGTCGCGGAAGGTGTCCTCGTCGACCCGCGCCGACCACGGCGCCGACTTCCACGCGCGATGCGCGCCGTCGACATGGGCGAGGAGGAACGACGAGCCGATCGCGGCGAGATCGGCCTCGGGCATGTGCTCGACGAGCCACTCCATCGACGCGCGCTGGTCGGCCGGGCACGCGGCGAGCGCGCGCTCGAGCTCGGCGCGGTTCGATCCGGCGCGCTCGAACTCGTCGGAGAGGCTCGCCGGCGCGGCGGTTCCGGGCGCGGAGGGCGCGAGCGACAGCAGGGCGAGGAAGAGCGGCGCGACGCAGATGGAACTCGGCATCCGCGCATTCTAGTTTCCGCCCGAGCGATCGACGAAGGCCCGATCGTGAAACGCGGAATCCCCGGCGACACCGGGGTGCGGTGCGGCCCGACGCCGTGGGATCCGTCGGGCGGGACCTCTTCCGAACTTCCGGTCAGACGTCGCTCGGAGCGCCGAAGATGAGACCGATCAGGGGTTCGTCCCCGGGCCTGCAGAAGACATACACATGGTCGCCGGCCTCGATGCGCGTCGCGCCCCGAGGCGGAAGCAGCTGCTGCCCGCGCACCACGAGCACGACCGCGGCCTCGGGCGGGAAGGGGATCGTGGCCAGCGTCGCGCCGGCGGCCGCGACGCTCTGGTGCACCACATAGAGCTTGATGTCGGCGTTCGCGTGGGCGAGCGTGTGCATCTCGACCGCCGCCGCGGGCGCGGGATTCTCTCCTTCGGCGAATCCGAGCCGACGCGTGAGCGGCAGGATCGTCGCGCCCGGGACGATGGCGCTCACGACCACGATGAAGAACACGATGTGGAAGATGCGCTCTCCCTGCTCGAAGCCCGCCATGACCGGGATGGTGGCGAGGATGATCGGCACGGCCCCGCGGATGCCGACCCAGGAGACGTACGCGATCTCCTTTCCACGCATTCCGAAGGGTGCGAGGCACGCGGCCACGGCGAGCGGACGCGCGATGCATGCGAGTCCGACGCCGAGGGCGAGGCCGATTCCCGCGACCGGGAAGAGCTGGCTCGGATAGACGAGCAGCCCGAGCATCACGAACATCCCGACCTGGCTCATCCACGCGAGGGCGTCGTGCACGCGGATCAGTCCGCCGCGGTAGGGAAGCGGTCCCCGCCCGAGGATCACCGCGGCCACGAAGACCGCGAGGAGTCCGCTTCCCCAGAACAGCGTCGCGACGCCGAACGCGAGGAAGGCGCTCGCGAGCACGACCACCGGATAGAGCCCTGCGGTGGTGAACCGGCAGGAGCCGAGGAGCCAGCGCGTCGCGTAGCCGATCGCCGCGCCGACCACGCCGCCGATCGCGAACTGCAGCGGGATGAGCAGCAGCGAGAGCGGCCTGAACTCGCCGTCGGGACCGAGCGACTGCACGAGCGCGACGGTGAGGAGCACCGCCATCGGATCGTTGACGCAGGACTCCGTCTCGATGACCGATCGAACGCGGTCCGCCACCCGGAGTCGACCGCCCCGGAGGATCGCGAACACCGC
>JBJTOV010000188.1:0-10629 GCA_046074745.1 Planctomycetota bacterium
TGTCGCGCGAGACCGATCAGGCGGCGCGGCGCTCGAGCGGCGAGTCGCGCGAGCAGCTTTCGCCAGACGCGCGCGCGGAGCTCGACAACCTCGCCGCGCGCCAGGAGCAGGCGGCGCGCGAAGCGGACCAGCTCACCGCCGAACTGCGCGAGCGCGCCGAGGCGCTCGAGCAGGCGGATGCGCAGCAGTCGCAGGCGCTTGAGCAGGCCGCCAAGGCAGCCGAGGAAGGCCGCGTGCGCGAGGAGATGGAGCAGGCTGCGCGCGATGCAGGCGAGAACAGGCTGCAGCAGTCGAAGGCCGCGCAGGACCGCGCCGCCGAGGCGCTGGCGAAGGCCGCCGAGGCGCTGAACGAGGATCGCAAGGTCCGCGCCGAAGAGCTTGCGCGTCAGTTCGAGTCGCTGGTCGAGTCGATCAAGCGGCTGGTGGTTGCGGCGGAGGATGAGACGGCCGAGCTGGCGCGTGTGCCCGATGACGGAGGCGCGGAAGGCGCCGCGGAGCGCGAGTCGCAGGCGCTTGCGTGGGGACGGCTGTCGCAGTCGACGCGCGGCGTCGCGGCCGATGCGCGTGCGGTCGGACGGGAGGGCGCGCGGCCCGCGCGGTTCCTTGACGGTGCCGCCGCTGCGATGGTGGCGGTCGCGAAGGCCGGGCGCACCGAGCCGTTCCCGCGCGACGACGCGACTGCTTCGGCGGATCTTGCGATGAAGGGTCTGCTTGATGCGCTGCGCGAGGCCGAGGATGCCGAGCGGCGCGCCGAGGAGCGCGCCGAGCAGGAGAAGCGCGAGGAACTGCTCGCGATCTACCGCGGGCTGCTCGAGCGTCAGGCCGCGCTGCGCGCGCAGGCGGAGAAGGTCGTTCCTGCCGACGGAAAGCCGATGGGCCGCCGCGAGACCATCGAGAGCCGTCGGCTTTCGACGGTGCAGGAAGAACTTCGTGGCGAGATCGCGGGTGTCGTCGAGACGCAGGACGATGTCAAGGGATCCGACATGCTCATCGAGCTGCATGGGCAGATCGATGGATCGCTGGTGAGTGCCCGCGAGAGTCTTTCGGCTGCTCGGCCCACCGAGGCGCTTCCGTCGGTCGACGATGCGGTGGAGGCGCTCTCGACGATCGTCGGCGCGCTTTCGGATGAGCAGCGCCCCGACGACGACCCGTTCGGCGAGCAGCAGGGCGGCGAGCAGCAGGGTCAGGGCGAAGGCGGCGAGCAGCCGCAGGGCGCGGTGCCGCCCGTCGCCGAGATCAAGATGCTCCGTTCGCTGCAGGAGTCGCTTGCCAAGCGGACGCGCGCGTTCGCCGAGGGTTCGGATGCGCTCGACGCGAACACCAAGGCCCAGAAGATCGCCGAATTGGCTTCAAAGCAGCAGCGGATCGTGGAACTCGCCGAGAAGATCGCACGGAAGCTCGGGGCGGGAGGCGAGGAAGGCGTAGCCTTGCCTGCGGGACCGCCGAAGGACAGCGAGGATCTGAAGCCCGAGCCGACGCCGAAGCCCGATCAGGAGCCGACGCCATGACCTTCATCCGAACGATGCAACTTGCCATGGCCGCGGTCGTGGTTCCGGCGCTTGGCGGAGCGGCGATCGTGCTGGTGGACAGCGCGGCTTGGGCGCAGCAGACACCTGCGCCCGCGACTCAACCCGTGCAAGCGGGCGGAGGCCAAGGCGAGAAGCCTGCGCCATCTGCCGCGGGCGCGACTGGCGCGTCGAGCGCGGCTTCAGGTGAAGCAGCGCCTTCGACAGGCAGCTCGACGGTCCCAGGCAGCGCGCCTCCGAACACGACTCCCCCCGTCGCAGAAGCCCCGAAGCCTGCGCCACCGAAGTCGCTCGACGACCTGCTCGGAGTGCCCGCTGGCGGTGGTGACCGCAGCGCCGAGGACGCCGCTGAACGCGAGCAGGCGGAACGCCTTCAGCGTTCGCTCGACGAGGCCTCGCTGCAGGATCTCGTGGCGCGAGCGCTCGACGGCATGAAGACGGCGTCAGGCCGCCTGACCGAGAAGCGCGACGCAGGGCTTGGAACGCAGCGCATCCAGGAGGAAGTCGTGCTCACGCTCGACCGCCTGCTTGAGGAAGCGCAGCGCCAGCAGCAACAGCAGCAGCAGCGTTCGAGCAGCTCTTCGAGCTCGCGGTCTCAGCGCCAGCAGCAATCCGACCCATCGGAGCAGTCCCAGCAGCAATCCCAGCAGCAGCGCCAGCGCCAGCAGCGGCAGCAGGGCCAGCAGCCGGGCAGCAGCGAATCGGGAGAGGCAGAGCCGCCGCCGTCTGAAGAGGGTGTCGCTGGCGGTGGCGAGCTTTCGGAGTCGCGCATCGAATGGGGCCGCCTGCCCGAGCGCGTGCGCGACCTGGTTCTCCAAGGTCGGCGCGACAAGGTTTCGTCGCTCTACGAGCGCCTGACCCGCGAGTACTACCGCCGCCTGGCCGAGGAGGCATCGAAGTGAGCCGCCACACGCACGCCACGATCTGCGCGGCCGCGTTGCTCGCATGCCTTCCGCAGTGGAGGACCGCGAGCGCGCAGGATGGCGCGGATCGCAAGCCGCAGGCGGCCGAGTCGCCCACATCGTCGCCGACCTCCACGCAACCCGCCAAGGATGGCCAGACCGAGAAGCCAGCCACGAAGCCAGTCGCACCGAAGGGTGCGGAGAACGCTCCCGCCGAAGCCGAGATCACGCCGAAGCTCGAGGACGCTGTGCGCAAAGGCTGCGAGGCGTTGCGCCGCATGCAGAAGCCAGACGGCGCCTATGGCCAAGGCCGCTACGGAACCCATATCGGTGTGACGAGCCTGGGGGCGATCGCGCTGATGGCCGACGGCAATGTTCCCGGCCGCGGCGACTACGGCGACAGCGTGCAGAAGGCGCTCGATTTCGTGCTCGCGAACGCCACCGAGACCGGGCTTCTCGTGTCCGACGAGACGCACGGACCGATGTACGGCCATGGATTCGCCGCGCTGTTCCTTGGCGAGATCTACGGAATGAACCCGCAGGACGATCGCGTGCGCGACGCGCTGGTGCGCGCCGTTCAGCTGATCGTGTCGAGCCAGAACGACGAGGGCGGCTGGCGCTACAACCCCGTGCCGAACGACGCCGATGTGTCGGTGACGATCTGCCAGGTGATGGCGCTTCGCAGCGCCCGCAACGCGGGCATCAAGGTGCCGAAGTCGACGATCGACGACGCGATCCGATATGTGCGCGAGTGCCAGAACGCCGACGGTGGGTGGCGCTACATGCGCGACTCGGGAAGCTCCGCGTGGCCGCGCTCGGCTGCGGGCGTCGCGAGCCTCTTCTACGCGGGCGTGTACGAGGACGAGTCCATCGAGAAGGGCCTCGACTACCTGAAGGTCGCGGCGTTTCCACGCGGAGGCGCGTTTGCAGGCAGCTTCACCCAACCCCACTACTTCTACGGCCACTACTACGCGGTGCAGGCGATGTACCTGGCCGGCGGAGAACGCTGGCGCACCTGGTGGCCGGCGATCCGCGACGAGTTGATCGCGCGTCAGAATCCAGACGGAACATGGAGCGATCCGCAGGCAGGCGAGGCGTACGGAACCGCGATGGCGCTGATCATTCTTCAGATGCCGAAGCGGTATCTCCCGATCTTCCAGCGCTGACGGCCGCGGGCGGATGCCTGCAAGCAAACGGACACGATGATGGAAACCGAAGCCGAGCGATCGCCACGCGTCACGCCGAACGCCTCTCGCGCGGGGGCCCAAGCCCTGGCTTTCGATCGAACGATCGCGCGCACGGCCTGTCTTGCGGCTGCGATGTCTGCCATGTACGGACTCGCGGCGCACGCCCAGCAGGACTCGACGGGATCGGGCAACGCCCGCGATGCCGAGCGCGCGCCCGTGGTGGCCGACTTCCTGCTGCGGGATGGGACATGGCTGTCGGGGGCGCTTCTGCGCGTCGACGCATCGAGCATCACGATTGGCGATTCGGGCGCCGCGTCTCCACGCGTCATCCCGAGCAGCTCCGTCGTCGGAGGAACCGTGTCGACCGCGATGTCGCAGCGCGGCGTGTCGCCGTGGATTGATGCGCGCGACCGCGGACCATTCCTTGAGCTCAGCACGGGAGACGGCCTTCCGGGCGAAGCGAAGTTGGCGAAGGACCAGGCGGTCTGGATCCATCCGTGGCTCGGGAGCATTCGCCTCGACACCGGTTCGATCGCGCGGGTCCGGTTCGAGTGGGACGGCGACATCGCGCGCACCGACGATGCCGATTCGGTGCTGCTGAAGAACGGCGATGTCACGCGCGGATTCGTCGAGTCGCTCGGTTCCGAGATCTCGATCGCCCCCGTCGATGCCGACGATCGAGGCGGCATCCAGTCGATTCCATCGGACCGCGTCGCAGCGATCGCATTCGCGAGGGTTGGCGAGGCTGCGGACCCCGCCCCGACCATGTGGTTCGAGGACGGCACGGTCCTGCGCGTTGGCTCGATGGCGTTCGACCCCGCGGCAGGCTGGACATTCGCCATCCTCGATCAGGGCCTTGCGACGAACAGAGCCGATCTCCTCGCGCGCGCATCGGCCACGGCCGAAACCCGCGTACCTCCGGAACCCGTCGAGATCATGCTCGATACCGCGTCGTTTGCACCGCTGGCCTCGCACGGAGCCCCACAGGTGACGGCGCCGGCCGACACTTTCCGCTACGACGCGTCGCGTGCGGTTCGCGTGGAGCGCGCGGGGCGCGCACCGCTCGGCACCGCGAGGATCGCGATCGACGGCCCTTGCCGCGCGGTGTTCGCGGGCGCGAAGGATGCGCGGCGCGGCCGCCCCGTCTTCTCCTGCGAGGTTGTTCGGCCACATCGTGCGCAGACCGGGTCGCGGGTCTCCGTTCGGATCTCGGTCGACGGCTCGGTGACCGAGCCGATCGTCCTCGACGCTTCCGAGGCGCGGGCCGCAGTCCGAGTCGAAGGCCCACTCGGCGGCGAGGGCAGGATCACGATCGAGGTCGGTGACGGAGGCGATGGCATCGTCGGCGACGCGGTGGTTCTTGAGCGCGCTGTGATCGTCTGGTCTGACCAGAGCTGACGCATCGATCCGCCCTGCGGGAATCCATCGAGCCCCTCGGCAACCCGGGAATGTCCGAGAGGTGAGGTTTCCCGCTCGATTGACATCGATCGCCACCGATCCCTCGCGACAGGTCGCAAGCCGGATGGCTCCCTCGGGCAGCTCGCCTGCGAAGCGGTCGGACTCGAGCCGCGGCCATGCGGTCGACTGAAGCACGATGCTCGGCCTCGCGGCGCGCACCATCTCGGCCACGGCGGGACGCCAGCTTCCATGGTGCGGAAGTTCGAGGACATCGCACCTGAGATCGATCTCGCCCCGCGCGTGCGACGCCGTCAGGCGTGCGGCAGGTTCGGTCTCGATGTCGCCGCAGTAGAGCATGCGTCGACCTCCCGCGAGCTCGACACGGACAACCAGCGACAGGTCGTTCTCGCGCCGCGATCGAAACTCCCGCGGCGGCCAGAGCACCGTCCATCGTGCGTCCCCGATCTCATGCACATCCCCCGCCGCGGTCTCCGCGACCGCGATGCCAAGCCGCGTCGCCTCGTTGAGGAACTCTTCGACGGCCGCACTGGACCTCGCTGCAAGGAACGATGGATGCACGAGGATCCGTCGCAGTCGCGTTCCACGCATCGCCTCGATGCCCGCGCTGAAGTGGTCGAGATTCGGATGGCTGACGAACATCGCATCGACGACACCGCCCCTTTCCGCAATCCACGGGACAAGCAGCCGTGCACCGACCCTGCCCGATGAACTCGAGCCCGCATCGAAGAGCGCAAGCGCCTTCCCGCATTCGACCGCATGCATCGAACCATCGCCAACCGCGAGCATGGTGATGGTGCTGCAGCCAGCCTCCCGTAAGCCGATCCCCACGCCGACATCGCACTGCGGAATCGCGATGCTCGCCGCCGCGCATGGCCACGCCGCGCGCCGCCACCACGGTGAACGCCCGTGGATCGCGACCCACAGGAAGAGAAGCGCAAGCAGCGCTGCGGCGACCGCGGCTCGGCCGGGCTGCATTTCACGCACCCCCGCCGCGATCGCTTCATCCACCAGCCAAGTCTGTGTCCACGCGGGAACCCACGCGATCGGCCCGAGCCACGCACCCGCGTCCGCCCACACCGTTCCAATCGCGGCCTTCGGATAGGCAATCAGCAGCGTCAGGGTCGAGACAGGCGTGCAGAGGATCGTCAGCACGAGTCCAAGCGGCTGGAGCGACCCGAAATGCGCCAGCGTGATGGGAACGCTCGCGAGAAACGCCGCGCACCCCGCCGACAGTGCGCCCTTCATCCACTCGCCACCGATCCCAACCAGTGCATGGATCGGCACACGCGCATCGTCGCGCGGCAGCCAGCCAAACCATCGCGCGCCGATTGGTGGGGCCAGATGGCGAAGCGCGAGCACGCATCCGAAGCTCAGCTGGAACCCCGCATTCACGGCAACCGACGGATCGTCGACGAGCATGATGATCGCGGCGATGGCGAGCAGCGCATCGCCGTTCCAGTCGCGTCGCGCGATCGCTCCAACGGCCCCGGTCACCGCCATCAGGGCGGCGCGCACGGCGCTTGGTGCAGGCGACATCACGGAAAGCGCGATCAGCGCGACGATCGCCACGAACGCCGCCGCCACACGGTCGCTTCGCGAGACGCACGACGCCCCGATACCCGCCAGCCACCCGAGCACGGCAAGGTTGAACCCCGAGATCGCCAGGATGTGCGACAGACCGACCACGCGGAAGGACCCTTCGATCGCCGCGTACCCGTCCTCCGCGTCGCCAAGGATGAGCGCGACCAGCATGCTTCGGATTCCGTTCGTTCCATCATCGGGAACTCCCGCGACGATTCCATCACGGATTCGCCCGCGCAGTTCGGCTCGCATGCGAAGCCACGAGCGCTCGAGCATGCCAACGCTTCCGGTTGGTTCGACAACGCGGATCAGCGCAGTCGACTCGACCGCGATCGTGCCGACGAGCGGACTCGCTGGCCTCGTTCCCACACTCGCAAGAGGCCACGGCGCCACCGCCGCCGCACGCAACCTTCCGACCACGCGCACCAGATCGCCCGCTCGCACGGGCGGAGGATCATCCGCAGCCGCCGAAGCCACTGAGATCGCAAGCAAGGCGTCGCCCCCGAGCTCGCACGGCTCACGCTGACCCGCGAGACGCACATCCTTCACACGGAACGAGTGCCGTGGAGGCTTCTGAAAATGCCGCGCGAGCACATCGGTCGCGAACACGCGCTCGGCCGGATCCTCGATCGCCGTGCCTTCGATCTCGACAAGCGTGCCGTCGCGCTCCGTCACGATCACGGGGATTCCGGCCGCGGACTGCGCCTGCGCGCCCGCAAGCACGATGCCGAGAAGGAGACACGCAGCCACCACGGCAGCCAACGCAGCGAACGGAACACCCCGCGCGGACCGCGCCGCAACCACCCGCTGCAACCAGAAACGGCTTCCGACGATCACCACCGCCCCAACCACCAGCAGCAAAGCACCCATCCACACCGCCGCGAGAGGCGCAGCATCGACGCGCAGCGCCTCTGCCGAGCACCACGCCGACGACGCACCCATCGCGCACCCCGCCCACAGCGCTCCCGCGCAGGTACAGGTCGCGATCGGCACAGCCGCGCAGGCGATGCCCTTTCGCGCAAGCCGCGTCGGACCATCCGCCGCAACCCGCGCGCCATCATTTCCCCGAGTCTCGTCCACGATCGACTTCCCCTTCGACGCGCGAACCTACACACGCCGAAGCACCGCTCGCGAAAGCACCACCTTTTCCCAACGAGATTTTTCCCGATTCTCACCCGCGCGATTTCACGCGAAGCGCCTCGAGCGTCTCCATCGCGCGCCCGAAGTCGATCGACTCCGCGGCCATGCCGAGCCCGTCGTCGATCGACGCCGCGACGCCTCCTGCATAGAGCGCCGCCGCGGCGTTCACGACCACCATCGCGCGCCGCGGTCCGCGCTCCGCACCCGAAAGCACGCCCTCGAACACACGCACCGCGTCGTCGAGCCCACCCGGCGCGAGCGCCGCGGGGTCGGCATGCTCGAGCCCGAGCCTGCGCGGATCGATCATCCACTCGTACACCTTGCCGTCGCGAACCTCCGCGATCTGCGTCGGCGCGCCGACCGAGATCTCGTCGAGCCCGTCGTCGGAGTGGAACACGAGCGCATGCACCGAGCCGAGCCGCACCAGCGCCTCTGCGATCGGCCGCACGAAGTGCCGCGCGTACACGCCCAT
Source organism: Planctomycetota bacterium (assembly GCA_046074745.1). GTDB lineage: Bacteria > Planctomycetota > Phycisphaerae > Phycisphaerales > SM1A02 > QWPT01. The sequence goes on from JBJTOV010000188.1 coordinate 8,228, forward strand.
GATCTGGCGTCGCGCCCCCGCAGGATTCGTGAGCGGCCCGAGCAGGTTGAAGAGCGTCGGGAATCCGAGCGCCTTGCGCACGGGCATCATGTGCTTCGCCGCCGGGTGATGGTGGATCGCGAACGAGAAGCAGATACCCGCCTCGTCGAGGCAGCGCGCCTGCACCTCGGGCGTCGCGTTCACATTCACGCCGAGCGCCTCCATCACCTCGGCCGATCCTCGGCCCGTGCGCGATCGGTTTCCATGCTTCGCGACCTTCGCGCCCGCCGACGCCGCGACGATCGCCGCAAGCGTCGAGACATTGAAGGTCTTCGGCGCGCCGCCCGTGCCCGCGGTGTCGACGATGTGCATCGGATCGGTCGCGGTCGGAACACGCGCGACATGCGCGCGCATCACGCCCGCGGCGCCTACGATCTCGTCCACCGTCGGCAGCCGCGTGGCGAGCAGCGCAAGGAACGCGCCCGCCTCGGCGTGGTGCGATTCGCCGGTGGCGAGCTCCTGAAACGCCGCGCGCGCCTCCGCTTCCGACAGCGCTCCGCCGCGCATCAGCTGCTTGATGAACGGCGTGAGGTCGCCCGGGCGCGTGGGCTTCGCGAATTCCGCAGGTCCGTCGATCGGCATGGGGGAAAGGTAGCGGAAGCCGAGGTTCCGCTAGCATCCGCGCATGGTTTCCGCGAGCGCCTTGCCCGATGCACCGTTCCCCGCGTCCCTTGCGGAGGCCACGGTGCACACGCTCGACAAGTTCGTGTTCGAGCTCTCGCCGGGCGTGGGTCCGCGCTGGTACGGCACGGCGTACCTCATGGGTTTCCTCGTCGCGTGGGCGATCATGCGCTGGCTTGCGAAGTCGGGGCGCATTCCGATGACGACCCGCATGGTCGGCGACTTCATGTTCAACGCCGTGATCGGCGTGATCGTGGGCGGGCGCGTGGGCCACTGCGTGTTCTACGAGCCGCATCTCCTCGTCCAGTTCAGCGGCGACATCCCGTTCTGGGGGCTGCTCGAGATCCACAAGGGCGGCATGTCGAGCCACGGCGGCGTGATCGGCGTGGCGCTCGCGGTGGTGCTGTACGCGCGCAAGCACGGGGTTCCGATCCTTGCGCTCGGCGACGCCGCGTGCTTCGTGGCGCCGTGGGGCCTGATGTTCGGCCGCCTCGCCAACTGGGTGAACGGCGAGCTGTGGGGCCGTCCGCTTCCTGCCGAGATGCAGGCTGCGGCGCCGTGGTGGAGCGTGAAGTATCCCGAGGAGATCACGCTCTTCGTCGACCTTCCGAAGTCGCTCGACCCGCTGCGCGAACTGGTGCCCGCATCGGTGCAGCTCGAGTCGGCGGCCGCGAACGGCGGAACGATGAGCGACCACGCGTTCGCGCAGTGGCTCTACGCCACCGCGTACGACCACGCGAGTCCTGCGCACGACGCCGTGGTGCGCGGCATCGAGCCCGTGCTCACCGCGTACTACCCGAGCCAGTTCTTCCAGGCCGCGGCCGAGGGACCGGCGCTCCTCCTCCTGATGACGCTCGCATGGCTTGCCCCGCGCCGCGCGGGCGTGGTGACAGGCGTCTTCTTCGCGGGATACGGCGTGCTCCGCTACACCACCGAGCAGTTCCGCGAGCCTGATTCCGCGGTGATCGCGCTCGGCTTCCTCACGCTCCCGATGCTGCTCTCGATGACGATGGTCGGCGTCGGCGGGATGTTCGTCGTGCTGTCGCGCCGTTCGAAGGCGATCGGCGGGCTGGTGCGGCGCGCGTGACGGCGGCTCCCGATCAGGTTCCGAGTTGCCCGGCCTGCGGCTACTCGCGCGCAACGCTTGCGATGGATGCACTGTGTCCCGAATGCGGCGCGCTCGGCTTCGATGGCGCGCTGGTGCTTGCGGGCGGAACGCGGGATCTCGGCGTGTTGACCAAGGCGGGGCTGCTCGTCTGGATCATCATTCCCATCGGACTCGTGTTCGACGGGCTCCGCGGCGGGCTCAGGTTGAACGAACTGGCGTGCGCTGGGTTCGCTTCGCTGCCTGCCATCGTGATCGGCATCCATTTATGGCGCCGGCGCGGCGCCACGGGCCATGCGATCGTGTGGACCGTGCATCCGCAGGGAATCGAGGTGCGCGAGGGGCGAAGCCGGCAATGGTTCGACCGGGGGTCGATCGGCGACATCCGCTGCGCCGATTCGATCACGGGCGCTTCGTCGATGTACATGGATGCGGTAACATTATGGATCCATCAACCACGAGGGCTGCGTTCGCTCAGTCGTGGGAAATTAGCCTAACATGGAATAAGGATTCCCGTCGCCTTCCGAATGCACTAGATATTCACCAGGCTCATCAAAAGCCAAGCCATATTGTGGCACAAGTGTGATGCCGGTGAGACTAGCAAGTGCCTTGCAGGTGCGACCCCTTAGTCTCAACG
>JBJTOV010000189.1:0-4325 GCA_046074745.1 Planctomycetota bacterium
ATCTCGAGCGTGTCGCCCGGCAGGCTCTGCGCGCGCAGCGACCCCGCCAGCGTGTTCAGGTTGATCACGGCCACGCCTGCGATCTCGCCGATCTTCGCCAGCGCCTGGTCGGTGGTGACCACGCGGTACGCGTTGCGCCGCGCGAGGTCGATCAGCCCGCGGTCGACGGTCGGGCCGCCGATCGGGGTGTCCTCGATGGTGAGCTCGACATGGGGGCTCGCCTGCAGCTTCGCGATCATGTCGAGGCCGCGGCGGCCGCGCGCACGGCGGCCGCGGTCGCTCGAATCGGCCAGCCGCTGCAGTTCGTCGATCACGGGCTGGACGATGATGAACGGCGCATCGAGCACGCCGGCCCCCGCGACATCGAGGATGCGGCCGTCGACGAGCGCGCTCGTGTCGAGCACCATCGGGCGCACGCCGCGGTTCTGCTTCGAGAACTCGACATAGGGGATGACGAGCCGGAAGTCGTCCTTCGTGGTCATCACCACCGAGACGGCGATGTAGCACAGGATGCAGCCGATCGAGATCTTGGCGAGGTTGACATAGATCGCCGCCTGCGTGTCCTCGAGCGACCACGCGGCCACGATCGAGTCGAGCAGGGTGCCGATCGCGTACGCGCCCACGAGGCCGAGGCAGAGGCCGAGGTAGATGCCGAAGATCGACGCGAGGCGCTTGTTGGGAGTGAGCGCGTCGATGACGACGACCACGAAGCCGAGCGCGCCGGCCGCGAGCGTCAGGCCGATGACGAGGACGAAGGGGAACGGCTCCGGCTTCGACGGATCGACGCGGCTTGCGACCACGAGCGCGGGGGTCGCGAGGACGATGGCCATGAAGAGGAGCCGCGCGAAGAGCAGCACCAGGCGCGTGCCGCGGGCCGAGCGGCGCTCGCGCGCCGATTCCTCCCGGGCGAGCGAGGGGCCGCCGTCGGTCTGGCTGCTGCCGGTCGAGGGCGGGTTGGCGGGGTCGCTCATGGCGGCGATTCTACGGTCCGCGGCGGGCCGGTCCGCGCTACCATCTCCGACCTCGGAGCCGCCGAAGACGGCCGGGCCCGGCGGGCGGGTCGGCCGTGAACCTGGTCAGGGCTTGACCGCAGCAGCCATAAGCGTTTCGGTCCGAGCCGACGGTCGCCTGGCCGTCTTCAGCGGCTTCGGGGTCCTCCGCGGAGCGTTTCTCCCTGAGGATCCACGGCAGGCGGAGCACGAGATGGCGAAGAAGGCCGCGACATCCGACGCACTGATCGCGACCGACACGGCGCCCGCCGCGAAGCCGTACACCGTGCTCGCGCGCCGCTACCGCTCGCGCGACTTCAGCGAGGTGGTGGGGCAGGAGCCGATCGCCCGCACGCTCGAGAACGCGATCGCCACGGGGCGCACCGCGCACGCCTACCTCTTCTGCGGCACGCGCGGGGTGGGCAAGACCTCGATGGCGCGCATCTTCGCGCGGGCGCTCAACCGCGATCCCGCGCTCCGCGAGTCCGACGCGATCGGCGACGCGATCCTGCGCGGCGAGGACCTCGATGTGATCGAGATCGACGGCGCGTCGAACCGCGGCATCGACGACGCGCGCGACCTGATCGCGGGCGCGGGTCTGGCGCCGACGCGCGGGAAGTACCGCATCTACATCATCGACGAAGTGCACATGCTCACCACGCCGGCGTTCAACGCCCTCCTCAAGACGATGGAGGAGCCGCCCGCGCATGTGAAGTTCATCCTGTGCACCACCGAGCCGCACAAGGTGCCGCAGACGATCCAGTCGCGCTGCCAGCGGTTCGATTTCCGCAACATCCCGACCAAGGAGATCGCGCGCCATCTCGGCGAGGTGGCGAGGGGCGAGAAGGCCGAGGTGGCCGAGGATGTGCTGCTCAACCTCGCGCGCATGGCGAACGGCTCGATGCGCGACGGGCTGTCGCTGCTCGACCGGCTGCTCTCGGCCGCGACCGGCAAGGTCGACAGCGCGCTGCTCGAGCAGGTGTTCGGCCTGCCCGACGACGAGATCCTGCTCGAGATCATCGAGTCGTGCGTGGACGAGCGGCCCGCCGATGCGCTGCGCCACGGCGCGCGACTCCTCGAGCGCGGGAGCGGCGTGGAGCAGGCGCTCGAGCTGCTGGCCGAGCGGTTCCGCTGGATTCTGGTCGCGAGCGCCGTGGGTGGCGACAGCGATCTCCTCGAGGTGGCGCAGTCGATGCGCGAGCGCGTGCTGCGGATCGCGCAGAAGGCCGATGCGGCGTTCGCGGCGCATGCGATCGCGGTGTGCGACGCCACGGCGCGCAATGCGCGCGGCTCGAGCGCGCCGCGGGCGCTGTACGACGCGTGCGTGGCGCGCTTGGCGATGTCGACGCGCTTCGCGGGCGGAGCGGCGCTCTTGGCTGGCGGGGCCGACGCAAAAAAAGCAGGTGACCCCGCGGCGCCGCGCGCCACGGGGAGCACGGGAGCGGTGGCGAGGCCCGAGTCGCAGGGTGCGGAGATCGCGCGCGCCGAGGTGGCGAGGACCGTGGCGAGGACCGGCCAGATGCCGCGCGCGGCCGTCGAGGCGGTGCGTTCGACGCCCATCGCCGGCGAGATCGAGGCGAAGCCTGCGGCGGGGCGGCCCGCGCCCGCGCCGGCCGTCGCCACGGGCGATGTCGCGGCGCTCAAGGCGGCCGTCGAGGCGCAGGCGGCGAAGAGCGAGCGCGAGCACGCGCTGGCGGCGCAGTTCGAGATCCTCGCCTTCACCGACGAGGGCGTGCGAATCGCGATCGGCGTCGGCGACAGCGGCGGAGAGTTCCTCGCGCGGAATCCCGATCCGATCCGAACGCTGATCTCGCGCGCGGCGGGGCGACCGCTGCGGGTCGTGCTCGAGACGCGGGGCGAGCCGCGCATGGCCGACCGGGTGAAGCCGATCCAGGTCGACGACCCCGCGGTCCGCGGAGATCCGCTGGTGCGCCGCGCGCTCGAGCTGTTCGATGCGTCGATCGTGGGAGTCACGCCGAGGCTGGTGGCCGAGCCGACGGTGGATGGCGCGGCGCAGCCCGAGGGTGGCGCGGACGGCGGGGATTCCGCGCTTGCCGATGGCGTGGGCGACGGTGTGGGCGATGGTGTGTTCGGCGGCGCGTTCGGTACGGAAGACGCAGAGCCTGCGTGACCGCGCGGCGGTCGAGGAGATGGCGATGTTCGACAAGCTCAGGGCCGCTTCCCAGATGGCAGGCATGCTGAAGGATCTTCCGCGCCTGCAGGCGAAGATGGAGGAGGTGCGCGCGCGCCTGTCGACCACGCAGGTCGAGGGCAGCGCGGGCGGCGGCGCGGTGAAGGCGGTCGCGTTCTGCGACCTGCGCATCGACAGCGTCACGCTCGATCCGTCGGTGTTCCGCGGCATCGCGGCGGGCTCGTCTTCGGATCAGTCGTATGCGAACCGCCTGATCGCCGACGCCGTGAACGACGCGCTTGCCCGCGCGCGCGCGCGGATGGCCGAGGAACTCGGCCGTGCCGCCGCCGAATCGGGCATCGATCTTCCGCCCGACATCCTTGCCAAGCTCACCTGACCCGAACAGGAACCGCGGAGGAACGCCGTGTCGAACGCTGCCTACCCCGAGTCCGTGCGCCGCCTGATCGAGGCCTTCGCCGCGATGCCCGGCATCGGCCGCCGCAGCGCGGAGCGACTCGCGTTCCATGTGCTGCGACAGAAGCCCGACGAGGCGCTCGAACTGGCGCGCGCGGTCGAGGATGTCAAGCGCAAGGTGAAGCACTGCTCGGTGTGCTGGAGCCTGGCCGACGCCGATCCGTGTCCGATCTGCGCCGATCCGCGACGCGATGCTTCGACCGTGCTTGTGGTGGAGCAGCCGAAGGACCTGCTGGTGATGGAGAAGACGGGCCTCTATCGGGGCGTCTACCATGTGCTGCTCGGCCGGCTTGATCCGCTCGGCGGAGTGGGGCCCGATGCGATCACGCTCGACGCGCTGATCGCGCGGCTCGAGAACCCTGCGCGCAACGCGCGCGGAACGCCTGTGACCGAGCTCATCCTCGGCTTGAACCCCGACCTCGAGGGCGATACGACGGCGTTGTGGATCGCACGCGAGGCGGGCGAGCGGGGGGTGCGCTCGACGCGCCTCGCGCGGGGCCTTCCGAGCGGATCGCAACTCGAGTTCGCGAACCCGGCCGTGATCGGCGACGCGCTCAAGGGCAGGACGAGCATCTAGGGGGTTGCCGCAACGCAATGTCGGCGTGGGCGCGCCACCTACGCGGGCAGCGCTGCGAGTGTGCCGTGGTCGGTGCGTTACCGACCGGCGCCGCTCCCCCAGAACGGCATCCCGACCGGTGCCTGACCGACCGGTGCCTGGCACGTGCCGTGCA
>JBJTOV010000190.1:0-5109 GCA_046074745.1 Planctomycetota bacterium
ATCGCGTCGGTCCGTCGCGGGCGCTCCGCGGCCTCAGTAGGGCGTGAAGCGGCGTGGCTGGGAGGCGGCGTTCATGCGCTCGACCTTCAGCGGGATCTCGATGGTGCCGGAGAACCAGCGGTGCACGCGCGGAGCGTCATCGTCCTCCGCGGGCGGCTGATCGGTTCCGGCGCTGTCGTTTGGAACGGGCATCGCGTAGCCGGCGAGGCGTTCGTCGCCCGTGATGCGGAGCGTCCAGCGGGCGTCGGCCGAGGGGTCTTGCGCGAAGAGGCGCGCGAGCGCGTCGGCCTCCTCGATCGAGGGCATCCACGCGGGCGCGCTGCCGAGCATGCCGCCACGCCACCACATGCGGCTGGTGCGGCGCACCACGCCGTCCTCGCACACCTCGACGCGCAGCCCGACCGCGGTTTCCTCGAAGTCCTCGCCCGCGGTGGCGCGGTGGTTGAAGCGGAGGCCCGCGCGCGGCACGCCCGAGCGCCAGACGAGCAGGCCTTCGGCGAAGATCGAGGCGACCGCCTCTCGCATCGCGGGCGTATCGGCGGGTTCCCAGCCCGCCGCTGCCAGGCGCGGGCTGTCGATGAACCCGCTCGCCTTGGCCTCGGCCGCAGGGTACGCGGTCCAGCCCTCGTCGTCGCGCAGCGCCGCGTCGCGGACGCGCTGCGACAGCACGATCTCGAACGCCTCCCCCGGCGCATAGGCCGTGGGCAGATCGACATAGAGCGACGGCGCGCGCGACGACGGGTCGAAGCGCGCGCGCCGCACCGTGCCGTCGCTGAAGCGGACCTCGAGGTTTCCCTCGACGGTCGGGGGCCACCACGCCTGCACATCGACGATCGCGATGTGCGGCATCGACGAGGTGGGCAGCGCGGAGACCTCGATGAGCGGCGGGATCTCGAGCAGCCGCATGATCGCGGGGTCGTCGCGGCGGAATGCGGTCAGCACCGCGCTGCCGAGGTCGCGGTACTTCAGCCGCCACTGCGCCGACGGAGGGCGTGCGTCGGCGTCGCCCTCGACGAAGAGCGCGAGCGCCGCGAGGTCCTGCTCGGGCGTGGTCGTGCGGTTCGCGACGCGCCACGCAAGCTCCCACGCGGGCGAGCGATACTCGAAGCCGTCGATGCGCGGCGCCGCGAAGAGCAGCACCTGCGTGGGCATCGTGGCCCAGAATCCGCGGTCGGCGATGCGCAGCTGCGCGGCCGACGCGATCAGCACCACGCCGAGCACGGCAAGCACCGCGCGCCGCACGCTGCGCCGCGTGCGCAGCGTGTCGGGCTCGCGCGCGGCGATGAATCCGCATTCGCTGCAGCGCCGCGCCGCCTCGCCCGCGCCCTCGACCAGTGGCCCGAGCTCATGCCAGCACCGCGGGCACCGCCGCCTCCCGCGCGCAGGATCGCCGGCGATCGCCTTCGCCGCGAACGCCGTGCAGAGCACGATGCCCGCGAACGCGCCGATCGAGAGGATCCACGCCGAGAGGTCGGTCATCGCCGCGATGCTAGCCGCCGCGGGCCGGCGCCGCGCCGATCACTTGACGAACGCCCAGCGCACGAGCTCGCGCGGGGTCGGCGGCTTGCCCTGCATGAGCACGCCCACGCGGAAGATGCGCGCGGCCAGCCACAGCATGCCGAACGCGCATGCAAAACCCCACGCGATCGAGAGCAGCGCCTGCCAGAGCGGGATCTGCTCGGTGGTGGCCGTCAGGCGCAGGATCATCACGAAGGGCGTCGCCGGCGGCACGAAGCCCATCACGGTGGCGAGCATCCCGTTCGGGTTCTCGATGATCGGCATCCACAGGAGGAGCGGCACCATCAGCAGCATCATCACGGGGCCGACCAGCGACTGCGCCTCTCGCAGGTCGCTCACCGCGCTGCCGACGGCGGCCATCATCGACGCCACCATGACATACGCCATCACGAAGTAGGCCGCGAGGTACGCGAGGTCGGACCACTCGACGAGGTCCATCATCGCCGCGGCCGAAAGCCCGACGAGCCCGAGGCCGCCGTACATCACGAGCATCACGCCGCTCACCATCGAGTAGCCCGCGATCTTGCCCGCGAGAAGCTGCATCGGGCTCGTGGCCGACAGCAGCACCTCCATCACCTTGCTCGACTTCTCCTCGATGGTCGTGGTGAGCAGGTAGTTGGCGCTCGTGAACACGCTGATCCAGAGCAGGAACATGAACGCTCCCGGCACGATGAAGCGCAGCTCCGAGTTCTCCTCGGCCTCGGCGCCCTCGGGCGAGATGCGCGTGGTCGCGGGCTCGGGGGCCGAGGCGAGCCGCGCGAGGGTGGCGCGGTCGAAGCCGCTGCGCGCGATGCGCTCGTCCTCGACGGCCTTGCGCAGCGCGCGCGAGATCTGCCGCACATGCTTCGGCGACAGCGCGCTCGGGATGTAGAGCTCGATCGGCTTCGGATCCTTCGCGGGGTCGAGCACGGACTCGTCGACCGTGGCGGCGGCGAGCACGCGGCCCGCGCGCACATCGGCCTTCAGCTGCTCGGTTCGCGCCGCGTCGAGCGTGCGCTCCTCCTGCCAGGTCACCTCGATGCGCTGCTCCTCGCGGCCCGCGATGTCGCCGGCGGCCTCGAGGCGCGCGCCCGTGCCCATGGGCGGGTTCCGCGCCATCTCCGCGATCGCCTCCATCGGGGTGACGGGCTGCTCGAGGATCGCCTTCGCGCGCGCAGCGACCGTGCCCGAGGGGTCGGCCACGGCCACGGTGCCGATGAGCGGCGGAACCTGCTTCGAGACGAGGAGCGGAAGCACCGCGATCACGCCGAAGAGGACGAGCGGCACCGCCACCGCGCCGATGATGAAGCCCTTGGTGAGCGCGGTGTGGCGGAACTCGCGCCACGCGACCAGCGCGATGCGGCCGAAGTAGGACGAGCGGGGGCGTTCACGCATCGATCTTCGCTCCTTCCGAGCCTGCGCCCACGAGCTCGATGAACAGTTCGTCGAGGTTCATGCGCCTGAGCGCCACCGAGCGGAGCGGGGCGAGCGCCAGCGCGTCGCGCATCGCGCCCGCCGCGTCGCGGCCCGCGACGAGCTCGAGGTCGACCGAGCCGTTGCCATGGAGCCGCGCACGCGTGGCCAGCCCGCCCGCGACCGCGAGGTCGGCGAACGCAGCGGGATCGCCGAGCGGCTCGCACACGAGCCCCTTGTCATCGTGGCGCGCGCGCAGGGCGCGCATCTCCTCGTCGAGCACCTTGTGGCCCTTGTCGATCAGCACCACGCGGTCGCACAGCGCCTCGGCGGTGTGCATCTGGTGCGTCGAGAAGATGATGGTCGCGCCGCGCTCGCGCTCGCTGCGGATCAATTCGAGCACGATGCGGCCGTTGACCGGATCGAGCCCCGAGAACGGCTCGTCGAGGATCAGGAGTTCGGGCCCGTGGATGATCGACGCGAGCAGCTGCACCTTCTGCTGCTGGCCCTTCGAGAGCTCCTCGCAGCGGCGGCGCGCCACGCCGGGCAGCGCGAGCCGCTCGAGCCAGTCGTCGATGCGCCGCGACATCCCCGCGGGGTGCACGCCCTTCAGGCGCGCCATGTAGCCCACGAACTCGCCGACGCGCATCTTGCGGTAGAGGCCGCGTTCCTCGGGCAGGTAGCCGATGCGGTCCTTCATCGCGAGCGCGGAGCTGCCCATCACCTCGACCGTGCCCGAATCGGGCCCGAAGATCGACATGATCATGCGGATGGTGGTGCTCTTGCCCGCGCCGTTCGGGCCAAGGAATCCGCACAGCGAGCCTTCGGGGATCTCGAGCGAGATGCCGCGCACGGCCTTCACGCTGCCGAAGCTCTTGTGGACATCGTCGATGCGGACGGCGGGGCGCCCTCGGTTGCTCATGGGCGCGAGTGTAGTGGGCGCGCGGCGCGTCGGGCGTGGTTCGCTCAGCGCGCGCGCCCCAGCGCGGCGGGCACCTGCACCGCGCCATCGGGCAGCGCGTCGACCGCGACCTTCTCGTACACGATGTCGGTCTTCGTGCCGCCGCTCGTCACCGCGGCCTCGCGGAAGGCGCGCAGCGGCTCCTTGGTTCCGGAGACCGCCTCCCAGCGCGCGAAGCGGATCGACTGGCCGAATGTCTTCTGCGAGCTGCCCGCGGGCGCGGGCGGCGCGGGGATCTCGAGGCCGTGCGGAAGGCCCGTGGCCTCGTCGACGAGGAGCGTCCACTCGGGGGCGTTGGGCGCGGCGCCGCGCGCGGGGCGCATGCGCACGACGAGCACCGCGCGGGGTGCCCCGTCGCGGCCTGCCTCCTCGCGGCGCGCCTCGGTGCGGAAGCCGCTGAAGCGCTCGGAAAGCGTGCGCACGAGCGCATGCAGATCGCCGCCGTCGCGCATCTCCTCGGCCATGCGCGGGTCGGCGGCGCGCTCGCTGCCCGCCTCGCCGATCCACGCGGCGCCCTTCGCGCAGCCCATCGACATCGCGCGGCCGCAGCCCGGCATCGACTGGAGCAGTTCGAACGAGTCGGGCGCCACGAAGCGGTACTCGATGCGCGCGTCGCCCATCGCGCTCTTCACGCGCGCGCTCGATTCGAACGACTTGATGCGGCCCCATGCGTCGCCGCCAAGCGCCTCCTTCGCGCGGCGCACCACGGCGGCGCCGTCGGGAAGCGCCGCGGAGGTCTCGCCCGCGGCGCGCTCGCCTGAAGGCTTCGGCGCAGCGGGAGCCGATGACGCGGGCCGCGGGCCCGAAGAAGACTGCGCCGCCGTCATGGTGACGGCGGCGCAGGGAATGGCGGAGGCGAGCAGGGCGGCGGCGAGGTTCGTGCGCGTCATGGCTGCGCTTCGACGCGCGCGGCGCGCCGCATGTTCCATCGCCGCGTCAGCGCTTCGGATCGGCGGGAGCGGGGTGCGAGGTCGGCGTCGAGGCGTTCGGGTCGACGGGCGCCGCGGGAGCAGCGGGGGCTGCGGCGGGAGCCTCGTCGCCCTCCTCGGCGGGCTCGGGCTCGAGAAGCGCCTTCACCTCGGCGGGCACCTCGAAGTCGGCGTCGGTCGCCTTGTTCAGCACGATTTCCGAGAAGGTGCTCACCATCTTCTGGCCCATCTGCGTGGCCTCGGAGCGCACGGGCAGACGGATTCCATCGATCTCGCGATACTCGCTCATCACGGTCTTGACCGGGATCT
>JBJTOV010000191.1:0-5428 GCA_046074745.1 Planctomycetota bacterium
CCTCCATCCAGGTGCCGCTTGCGTCCACCGAGAAGCACGCGGCGCTCGACGAGCTGGTCGAGCTGCTGGCGGCCAACGGCCTCTGCCCCGACCCGATCGCGGTGAAGCGCGCGGTGTGGGAGCGCGAGGTGCAGCGCTCGACGGGAATCGGCGAGGGTCTGGCGATTCCGCACGGCAAGTGCTCGGCGATGCCAGGGCTGGTGCTCGCGATGGGAAAGCCCGCCGCGCCGCTCGAGTTCGGCTCGATCGACAAGAAGCCCGTGCAGCTGATCATCCTGCTCGTGTCGCCGCCCGAGAAGAAGGACGAGCACATCCAGGCGCTCGGCAAGATCTCGAAGATCATGACGAGCCCCGAGTTCCGCCAGCGCGCCTACGCCGCGCAGACCGCGCAGGAGCTGTACGGGCTGTTCCGCGAAGCCGAGAGCTGAGCGGCGCGCGTCGCCGCGCCTAGCGACCCATCGACTGCGTGCGCATCTCGCCCGCCTTCTTCAGGATGGGCGCGCCTTCGCGCACCTTGTCGGTGGCCATGAGCAGTTCGCCAAGGTCCTGCCAGAAGCGCCACTCGTCGGGCACGAGCTCGATCGCCGCGCGCAGGTCGGCCTCGGCCTCGGCGTAGCGCTCGAGTCCGCGCAGCGCCACGGCGCGCGCGCGCAGCGCGTACGCGTTGCCCGGGGCGATCTCGAGCGTGCGGTCGATCAGCTTCAGGCCCTCCTCGCGCTCGGCGGGGGTCTCGCCTTCGGACAGGAGAAGCGACAGGCGCCGCATGGCGGTCAGGTCGTCGGGCGCGCGCTCGTGCGCGGCGCGCGCGATCGCAAGCGCATCGGCGCGGCGACCATCGGCGGAAAGCCATGTCACCAGTTCCTCGCGCAGGCCTTCCCACGCGGGGTTCGCCTGCCACTGCTCGCGCGAGAAGGCGAGCGCGCCCTCGAGGTCGCCGCGCCCGCGCATGACGCGCGCGATGCCCGCGGCGGTCTGCTCGTCGAGGCCGTCGCGCGCGGCGCGCGCCCTTAGGATCGACTCGGCGCGGCCGTAGTCGAGCACCACCGCCGAGAGCCACGCCTCGCGCACCTCGAGTTCGCGCGTCCACGGCCCGTGCGGCGCAAGGCCCGAGGCGAACGCGTAGAGCACGCGCCCGCGCTCGGCCGACGCGCGCTCGGGCGCGCTCGGCTCCATGCGGCTTCCGCTGAACACGGACTCGGGCGCGGCGTTGACGCGCGAGAGCTGGAAGTCGGCGAGCGCGATCGCCGCGTTCACGACGCCGAGGTACGCGATGCCGCCGAGCGCGGCCAGCGTGCCCGCGCCGATCGCCGCGCCCGCGCCCCGCACGCGGCCGTCGCGCTTGAGCTGCGTGCGGTGGAGCCGCACATCGCGCTCGGCGACCATGCGCCAGAGAATCCACGCGAGGAAGGTCGCGCACGCCGCGATGCCCGACGCGAAGAGGAGCGGCACGCCGAGCGCCCCGCGCACCGCGAGGAACGAACCGACCGCGACCGCCGCGAGCGCAAGCTCCTGGTTGATGGTGAGGTCGTGGCGCCTCGGCGCAGGCGCGGCGACCACGGGCTTCGCAAGGAACGCGGGCGTGCCCCACCCGACGCGCAGCGCATGCTCGGGGCACGCGCTCACGCAGTCCATGCACTTCATGCAGCCCTGGTCGACCACCATCTTCCAGTCGCGCACCTCCTCGTGGACGCGAACATTCGAGGTGCACACCGCGGTGCAGTGACCGCACTGGGTGCACGCGTCGGTCACGCGGATCCGCACGGGCGACAGCTCGTCGAGCGGCGCGAAGAAGCCGCCGTACGGACACGCGTAGGTGCAGTAGCCCTTCGCGCCAAGCAGGTACACGGTGAGGAACCCGCACACGAGGAGGAACGGCACCGCCATCAGCCAGCCCGGGAAGGTCGACCAGAACTCGCTCGTCGTGAAGCTGGTGGTGAACCCGGGCCATGCGAGCTCGGGCCGCGTGTAGGGCGCGATCGCCAGCCGGTAGAAGACCGGCCACAGGAACATGTAGACCGCGAGCGCGAGCGGCAGCCACAGAAGCAGGCGCGAGCGGAAGAGCCGTGGACGGATGCCCGCCTTCTTCATCAGGTGGCCGCACCAGTCCTGCAGCATCACCACATGGCAGCCCCAGCCGCAGAACCAGCGGCCGAGCAGCGCGGTCGACAGGAGCGCCAGCGCGAAGAACACCGTACCCACGGTGATCACGCCGTCCTTCGCGGTCTCCATCGCCTCGCTCGGCTCGATGGGCTTGATGGTGGTGCCCGTCCACAGCCACTGCACCACATGCACGATCATCAGGAGCTGGATCGCGACGAGCACGATCGCCCGTCGGCGGCCCATGCCGCTGTGCGGCGCGCGCGGGCCCTTGGGCGCGTGACCGTCCGCGTCGGCGGTGCCGAGAACGGGCAGGGACAGCGCCTTGCCCGCGGTTCCTGCGGTGGATCGCGGCTCGCAGCTCATCGGGCGCCATCCTACGCGCCCGCGCGCCGTCGGATGCGCCGCCGCGATCTATACTCGCAATCCCCGATGCCTTCGCGCGACTACTACGACCTTCTCGGCGTCAGCCGAACCGCGACCGCGGACGAGATCAAGCGCGCGCACCGCAAGCTTGCGCTCGAGTTCCACCCCGACCGCAACAAGTCCGCCGACGCGCCCAAGCGCTTCAACGAAATCCAGGCCGCCTACGAGGTGCTCTCCGACGCCGACAAGCGGCGGCAGTACGACGAGTTCGTTCGGCTCGGCGGCTCGCCCGACTCCTTCGGTTCGGCGGGCGCGCAGGCGGGCGCCGACCCGTTCGCCCAATGGCGCGCGCAGCAGACGCGCGACGGCGGGCAGTGGGGCAACGCCGACGCGGCCAGCTTCGAGTCGGTGTTCGGCGACATCTTCGGGCAGTCGGGCGGCCGCGGCGCGCGCGGAGGCCGCGCCCAGCGCGCACGCACGCGCGAGCGCGCGGAGCTCGAGGTCACCATCCCGTTCGACATGGCGCTGCGCGGCGGCCGCTGGCCCGTGTCGGTGAACGGCGAGCGCGTCGAGGCCGAGATCCCCGCGGGCGTCGAGGACGGCGAGCTGGTCTCGGTTCCGGGCCGCATGGACCTGGTGGCGCGCGTGAACATCGCGCCGCACCCGTGGCTGCGCCGCGACGAGCGCGACCTTTCGTACGACCTGCCCATCTCGATCGTCGAGGCGACCCTCGGCGCAACGGTCGACGCACCGATTCCCGCGGGTGGCACGGCGTCGATCAAGATCCCTGCGGGAACGGCGAGCGGCAAGAAGATCCGCCTTTCGGGCAAGGGCGTGCCCGGCGCGGGCGGACGACCTGCGGGCGACCTCTATGTCGTGGTGCAGATCGTGCCGCCGAAGGAGCCCGACGAACTGACGCGGCAGATGCTGGGCGAGGTCGGCCGCCACATCGAGAACCCGCGGGCGCGCAGCCCGTGGAACAGCAAGTCGGGTTGAAGCCGCGGATTGAAGCCGTGAATTGCAGTCGTGGGTTGAAGCCGTGGATTGAAGCCGTCCCGCTGCGCTCGCCGCGCGGCCATCAACGCACCGCACTCAACGACAGAGTCCGATCGCGCCTGCGCCGCCATCGCGGGAAACACCCGTTCCCGCGCGCCCGAACCGTCAGGTGCCGTCGCCGCCGCGGCGCGCGTAGCGCTCGATCGTGTCGAGCACCGTGCGGTGCACCTTGAGCGGCGCGGGCAGCATCTCCCAGAACGCATCGAATGTTCCGCGGCCCGCGGTCGCGAAGCCGAGCGTGCCAAGGCCGAACACGCGCTCGCGCATGCTCTGCACCACGATCGTGTTCTGGATGCGCGCGAGCGGCGATTCGTAGAGCACGGTGCGGAACACGCCGCGCCGCGCGATGATGCGCCTGTCGGTGAGCACATACGCGTGGAACGAGCGCTCGACCGCCGCCCATGCGAGCCGAAGCCCCGCCACCGTGCCGCCCACGAAGAACGCGTCGCCGTCGCTCCACGGGCTCCAGCGGAACTGCGCGCTGTAGGCAAGCAGCGCCCCGATCAGCGCGCTCGCGACCAGCGTGCCCAGCGAGCTGAGCGGGATGTAGAAGAGGCTCGGCCGCAGGCTCAGGACGACGATCTCGCCCGGCGAAAGCGCCGACTGCACCGAGGACGGCACCGCGCCTGCCGCGGTCGCGGGCGCTGCGGCGGGCGCCGCATCGGGCACGGTTCCCGCGGGCAGCTCGCCCGTCATCGCGCCTCCGGGCGCAGCGTGCCCACATACGGCAGGTTCCGGTAGAGGTCGTCGAAGTCGAGGCCGTAGCCGACCACGAACTCGTCGCCGATGTCGAAGCCCACATACTCGCACGGCGTGCCGAGCGCGCTCGGGATCTTCTTGCGCAGCAGCACGCACGCGCGCACGCTGGCCGCGCCGCGCGACTCGAACTCCTGCCGCAGGAGCCGCAGCGTGCCGCCCGAATCGAGGATGTCGTCGACGATGAGCACATGGTGCCCCTCGAGGTGCTTGGGCAGCGCGCCCACGATGGCGCTGCCGCGCGACGCGGTGGCCTTGCCGCCGTAGCTCGACACCGTGGTGAGCTGGATGCGCAGCCGCCGCTGCGGCAGCGCGCGCACGAGATCGGCCGCGAACAGCAGGCTGCCCGTCATCACGGGCACCACGGTCAGCCGGCCGTCGGCGTGCGAGTAGTCCTCGCCGATCGCGGCCGCAAGGGCGCGCACGCGCGCGGCGATCGCCGCGCTCGGCACCAGCACGCGCTCGATGTCCTCGTGGACGCGATCCTCGTACGCACGGACTTCGTGCGCGTGATCGCCGCCGTGGTGGAGTTGGTCGGAAGCTGTCACGCGCGGTTGCCTCGGAATGCCTTCAATTGCCTCGAAACACCTCGATACGCCTCGTCTCGACTCGCGTCACCTCGCGCGCGCGGCTCTCACGCGCCGAGCCGCGCCCTGATCGCGTCGTTCACGCTCTTCGCATCGACCTTGCCGCCCGAAAGCTTCATCACGGCGCCCACGATGCGGCCGATCGCGGCGGCCTTGCCCGCGCGCACATCGGCGGCCGCCTGCTCGTTTGCCGCGATCGCGGCGTCGACCCATGCGTTCAGCTGGCCCTCGTCGCGCACCACGATGAATGCCATGCGCTCGGCCACCGACTTCGCGTCGCCTGCCTCGCCGCACAGCGCGCCGAAGAGCGGATCGACCGACTGCGGCCCCACCGCGCCCTGCTCGCGCAGCGCGAGAATTCCCGCCACCTGCGCGGCCGAGATGCCGACCGCATGCACGCCCGCGCCGCGCTCGTTCGCGTGCTTGGCGCCGATGTTCAGGACGAGCTTGCCCGCTGCGTAGCCGGCGTCCTTGTCGCTCTTGAACGCGCCGCTTGCGAGCGCGCCCTGCACGCATTCCTCGAAGAAGAAGCAGGTGTCGCGCTCGGAGACGAGGTTGAGCGCGTC
>JBJTOV010000192.1:0-2599 GCA_046074745.1 Planctomycetota bacterium
ATGCCATCAACCGAAGAAATGCCGTACGGCCCGCATGGAAATGACCGAGATGCGGCGTCGGTCACCAACGGGGCACGGTTCTCCACGCGGCGCAGGGCGCGCGTTCGATCTTGAATCGCGCGGCAAGAGGGCTCGATCTACTCAGGAGGTCATCATGGCGGAAGAGATCAACGGTGACGACATGAACGATCCGCACGCGAGCGACGGACAGAGCCGCGGCGACAGCCGTAGCCACAATCTTGGCCACAATCATGGCCACAATCACGGCCACAATCACGGCCACAGCCACCCGTCGGGTGCAGGCAACGCTGGCAACACGCGCCATGAGCCAGCCGCAGACGCCGGCATCGAGTCGGTGAGCGAGCACCGCGTCGACGGGAGCAACGCGATTCGTTCGGACGGACCTCGGAAGTCGAACGACATGTCGACCGAAACGGCATCGTTCGGAGCTGCAAACCTTGGCGACCCGAAGGCTCGAGACGGTCTTTCTGCCGGATCGGAACAGGCGACGCACGCGGGCGCCTCCGCGAGCGGAAAGCCGCGTGGGCGCGCTCGCAGCGACGATGCTCCCGAGAGCGTGTTCACCGCGCCCACGCTGCGCCACTTCCTGAGCTCGACGCGCATCCCGCAGACGCTCGAGGTTTCGGTCGAGCGCGCGCTCCGTGAGAATCGCCGCCTCGACCACACCCTGATCCATGGCCGCCTCGGTACGGGAACGGCCCTTCTCGCGCGCGCCATGATCGCCGACTACGCGCCGCGCCGCATGATCGAGATCGACGCGCTCAACGGCGTCGATGTCGCGCTCCTGCGTCGCTCCATCGAGCGCGTGGGTGAGCGTGGCGTGCTGTTCATCCGCCACATCGAGGTGCTCGACGGCTCGTGCGACCAGTTCCTCAACACCTGCATCTCTCGCGGAGAGCTGCCGAGCGAGAACCAGCCTCCGCGTGCGCCGCAGCAGGGGAACGCTCGCGAGCGCGCTTTCGAGCGCGCCTTCGGCATGGGGCTCCGCCCCGCCTCGCCCGCTTCGTTGCGCAGGATGCCGAATGTGACGATCGTCGCGACCGCGCACATGACCAGCCGTGTCGGCTACACGCTGCGCACTCGCTTCGAGCAGATGCTGCACCTCCGACCCGACCCGCGCGGCATGCGCCGCGCCGTCGAGCGTGCACTGGCCGTCCATGGCGTGACCTTCGAACTCACGGCTTGTCCGCAGGTCGAACGGCTCCTCGCCTCGCTCTGCGACGGGTCGGAGCAGCTCGTGCGCTCGATGCTCGTGCGCGCGGAACTCGACGGCGTGAGCCACCTCGATCACGAGACGACCGTCTCGGTGCTCGAGGACGACCTGTCGTCGCGCCTTCCGGACGAGCTGTATGCGGCTTCGCTGCGCGACTTCCTGGTGGGCCGCGACCTGCTGTCGGGCCGCGACGCGGCGGCCTCCACGCCCGCGAGCGTGGAGCGCATCGCGCATGAAACCGGCTGGGGCGAAGTCGCCGTGCGCGGCGCGCTTGCCGCGATGGCACGGGAGGACCGCATGCGGAACCAGCAGAACCCGTGAGTCGGTGCGGCACGCTTGCGTCGTGAATCGCACAAGCTCACCGGGATGAGTCGATCCGCTGGTGGAATGCAGGTGGAATGCTGATGGCCTCTTGCGTCGCGAATCGCACAAGCGCACGCGGCTGAGTCGGTCCATTGGCGCAGCCCCGCAGGCCGTCTTCGCCAGGCTCCGAGCACTCACTCGGGCGGCGTCATGAACGCGCGCCGACGCGCCCGAAGCGCCTCGCTCTCGACGGCGCACTCCGCGATCCACAACGCCTCGCTCGGGGCGATGTCGTTCCATTCGCCAAGCAGCCTCTCGAGTTCCGCTTCCGTCATGTCGCCCGCAGGCCAGGTTCCATAGCGTGCGCAGACCGCTTCGCGGATGGCTGGATCGCGGGCGCATTGCCCACGCGCGATGTCGACGAGCGCGGCATGTGCCGACGCCTGCGTCTCATGCGCTGAGATATCGAGTCCGTAGCGATGCTCGTAGATCGCGAGATGCACGGTGCGCCCCGAGCATTCACCGTCTTCGCCGTCGAAGCGGCCGGCGATCGCATCGACCGAATCCTCGCAGTCGCTTGGACTGGTGTCCGCCGACTCCGCACGCTTCTGACGCAGCAATCCTTCGATCGCCGAACCGGTCCCAAGCGGTCCGTCCATCCACTGCGCCCGATGGCCTGTCGGATGCCCGTCTGTAGGCTCCGCGCGCGTTGACTCCTTCGCCGATCCAGATTGCAGCGGCGCACCCGCGGTGCGCGCGTCCTTTCCTTCCCAGATGTCGTACATGTCGTCTCCCTTCTGACGCGCGAAGGTAACGAGCCCGACATGACGACCTTCGGATCAACGCCTTTTTCCTTTTCACTTTTTCGCGATTACATCCCCAGCACGCCCCGAACCCGTCGCAGCGTGTCGCGACGCTCCTCGACCGAACCGCGGACATACAGGACACGGGTCCGACCAAGCATGCCTTTCGACGACATGCGCCGCGGCACAAGCATCAGTTGCGACGAAGCGCCCGTGATCGAATCGGCGCAGCGGATGTCGCCGATCGACCCCCGGTCGA
>JBJTOV010000193.1:0-5122 GCA_046074745.1 Planctomycetota bacterium
GCTCACGAAGCGCTGGGCCGCGCCGCGCCTGCGCAGCCGCGACTTCGCGTCGGCGTAGTGCGCGAAGGATCCATGCCAGTCGAGATGATTCTCGAGCAGGTTGGTGAACACCGCGACCGTCGGCGTGAATCCGTTCGTCTCGCCCAGCCACCACAGCATCGCGCTCGAGAGCTCGAGCACCACGAAGTCGTCCACGCCGATCCGCTCCACCGAGCCCAGCAGCGACCCGCCGATGTTGCCGCCAAGATGCGCGCGCAGCCCGTCGCCATCGAGCGCCGCGCGGATCATCGCGCTGGTCGTGCTCTTCCCAGCGCTCCCCGTGACGCCGATGAACCGCGTGCAGCCCTTCCTGCGCAGCGCATCGATCGCAAGCCCGATCTCGGTGAACAACGGAACTCCCGCCTTGCGAGCCGCGACGAGAAACGGATTCGCCCAAGGCAGCGGCACCGCGGGATTCGCGACCACGGCATCCGCGTGCGCGAAGTCGTCGGCCCTGTGCTCCCCGAGCACGGTCCGCACGCGTCCCGACTCGATCTCGGCGCGCAGCTCGGCCAGCGGCAGCGCCAGCTTGGTCGCGTCGTCGCGGTCGGTCAGCGTGACCTCGGCGCCAAGCGCCAGCAGATGCCGCGTCACCCCGAGGCCGCCCCCGAACTGGCCAAGCCCCATCACAGTCACGCGCTTGCCGCGGAAATCGAAACGCGAATCTTCGCTCGTCATGAATCGCCTCCCTCGGCGGCGGGGCTCTCGGCAGCCTTCGGCGCGGCCTGATCCGCCTTCGGCGGCACCGTCAGATCGCCGCGCTCCGGGTCGCGCACCGCAAGCGACTCGAGCTCGAGGATCGGCACCACCGAGTCGCGTCCCGGCGACAGCCGCGCCACGGCCGAACCGTTCACGCGCACGCCTTCGAACTGCAGCGCCAGCGCCAGCGTGATCCTGTTCACATCCGTCAGGCTCGGCTCGCGCTCCTCGGACTGGATCGTGAAGCCTGTGAACGCGCCGTAGCGCTCCTTCGCGGCAAGGGCGAACTCGGTCAGCGAACCGCGCGTCAACACGGTGCCCGGGCGCGGCGACCACTTCGCCATCGCGCCGTCGGCGCCCGTCTCGTCGACCGCCGCGAAGGTTCCCTTCACGGCCGCCTCGAGCTGCCCGTTCCACTGCTCCTGCAGCGAAACCAGCATCCAGTTGATCGCAAGCGCGAGGCACGCGCCCAGCGCACCCGTGCCGATGCCGCTCCACGCGACTCCTCGGCCGCGCAGCGCCCCGCCCGACGCGCGGATCCGCTCGAGCGCCATCATGCCGAGCGTCACCCCGACGAGCCCGAGGATCCCGATCGGAAGGCACGCGGTCAGCACCGACGCGATTCCAAGCGAGAGCGATGCGACCGCAAGCCTGCTCGTCGGCGCGCGGCCGACGGGTGCGGGCGAGGGGATTCCGATCGGCGGTTCCATCGGGCCGCTTTATAGCGTGCGGCGCGCGCGACCACGCGGCCAAAAACAGGCGCGCCGCGAGATGCGGCGCGCCCGAAGTTCAACTTGCGTGGTGCCGGCCGATCAGGGGCACGCGCCCCATGCGTTGAGCAGGATGGTCAGGTCGGCGCCGTTCGTGGTGCCGTTGCCATCGAGGTCGCCGCCCGTGCCGCCCCACGAGTTCAGCAGGATCGCGATGTCGGACGCCGACACGATGCGATCGTTGTCGAGGTCCGCGGGGCACGGCGCCTGCACGGGAGTGCACGAGAGGCTGATGCTGCCCGCGCCTCCGCCCGTGGCGCCGCCGACACGGATGTACACCGGCAAGTTCTGCGTCACCGAAACCGTCATCGACGAGGAGCCCGAGGGGCATCCCGCGCCGTTGTCCGAGCACGCGAGCAGCGCGCCGCTCGGCGGACAGCTCGAGGCGTACGCCGCGATGCGGGTGTCGAAGCCCGCGAGCCCGCAGGTCGAGACCGCGAGGTTGCCCGTGCAGGTCGGGATGTAGAGGAACCACACATCGTTGTTCGCGGCGACCCCGTTGCCTTCGTTGCAGCTCGCCGGGAGGTCGAAGTCCGAGTTGGTGGCGAAGGATGTGTCGAAGCTGTAGATGCCGTTGCTCACCAGCGTCGCCGAGTTGCACTGGTCGTTCGCGGGGGGCGTCGGCAGCGAAACGGCGACATTGTCGATGTACCAGTCGTCGTCGGCGGCATCGACCGCGGTGCGGAAGCGCACGCGGAACTTGTTGTGCTTCGCCGCGGCGGGCAGGGTGTGCGACCAGTTCTGGAAGTTCGCCTGCGACACGCCGTCCGAGGTGATGGTGTTGATCGCCACCCAGTCGAGCGCGCTGTTGAGGTACTCGACGATCAGCTGCTCGCCCGACTCGACGCCGATCGCCTCGGTCGCGTACGAGAGCGTGACCGTGGCGGTGATGCCGCCGAGCAGCATGTAGTTCGAGCGGATCTCGTCGTCGCCGTACTCGAGGTTGCCGACGGCGTCGAGGTTGAGCGAGCGCGTGGGCGAAGGCTCGTTGGTGGCCGCGGTCGAGATCGCGCCGCCCTTGTTGTACAGCCACTTCGACGCGTTGATGCTCGCCACCTCGAAGTCGTCTGAGAAAGGCAGGGTGATCGGCGCAGGCAGCGCGGGGTCGCAGCTCACGGCGTTTCGATAGGCGGTGATCTGCGACTGCTCGGTGGCCGCGAACTTCAGGTTGCTGCCCGTGATGCCCTGGCACGCGTTCACGGCCGAGCACATGATGTTGCAGGGGTTCGTCGAGTCGCAGTGCTGCGCCTGCCAGTTGTGACCGAGCTCGTGCGCCGACAGCGCGGTGCGGAAGTCGAGGTTCGTGGTGAATCGGCTCTCGACCGAGTTGTAGGCGAGGTTGCCGATGCCTCCGCAGTCGTTGCCCGACTGGTTGCACAGCACGCCGAGCCACGCGAGGCCGATCACGCTGCCGTTGATCGTCTTGCCCGTGTACAGCTGGGCCACATCGCGGAAGATCTGGTTCTCAGGCGTCGTGTTCCACTTGGTGCGGAACTCGCAGAGAAGCGTGACCATGTCGGTCGAGGTGTACGGGTCGGCCGCGGTCGTGCGCACCACGAACGCCGCGTACTCGTAGCTGATGTTCACATCGCGGTCGTACACGAACGACACATTGTTCATCACGAGCTCGATGTCGTTCACCGTGTTCGCCGCGCTCGAGGCGTTCTTCTGGAAGAACTCGTAGTCGGCGTCGAACGCGATCTCGGCGATGAACGGAGTCGTGCCCGCCACGCCGCCCTCGGCGTTGGCCACGGATCCCTCGGGCGGGTTCGCCGCGGGGTCGTTGGGAGCGCCGCCCATCCACTCGGGAAGTGCGAGTCGCGCGCCGTCGTTGCCGCACATGTGGCCGCCCGCGTTCACGCTGTCGGTGTGGCGGAACACCACATGCTCGTTGGCCGCGCGGCCCTGCACGAAGTCCGACATCGGCTGCACGAAGCGCGTGCCGCCGAGCTCCTCGGGAAGGTCGATCATCGCCCACAGCTTGCCGTCGATCACCGACGCGCTGACGCCCGCGCCGTTCGAGGCGACCGTGCCGCGGTAGGTGCGGTGCGGCGGAAGGGGCGACTCCTCGAGCGCGCCGTTGCCGCGGTCGAGGTACATCTTGGCCTTCGGGCTGCGCAGCGAGGTGCGGAAGAGCCGCAGCGTCTCGTTCCGACCGTCGATCGGCACCACGATGTCAACGCGCTCGGGAATGCCTGTGGGCACCGCGAGGCGGGCGGACTGGTAGCCGCGCAGGGTCTCGATCGCCGGAAGCGACGGCGAGCCCGTTCCGCCGCCCTTCGGCGGGGCCTGCATCCCGTGGGCCCCCACGGTGCAGAGGGCGGTCAGTGCGAGTGAAGCGACAAGCGTTCGGTTCTTCATGGTGCGCATGCGAAGAGCTCGGAAACAACGGTGATCGGCCAGGAGAGATTCGGCCGCAAAAGATCGGCGTGAAACGCACGCGACTTGCCGCCCGCAACGGCGAGGGCCGAAAGTTGGTTCGCCCGAAGAGAGCCGTGCGACGCGCAATTCACGCGCGAATCGCGCAAGTCTCTCAGGGGTGCCTTGAAAAACACCGACGGGAGCCTTTCGGCTCCCGTCGGGATCGGTTCAGGTCTCAGCTCCAGTTCGCGAGGAGGACGGTCAGGTCGGCCGCGTCGGTGGTGCCGTCGCTGTTCAGGTCGCCGCCAGCCGTGCCCCAGGCCGCGAGGAGCAGCGTGAGGTCGGCGCCGTTGACGACGCCGTTGTTGTCGAGGTCGCCCGGGGTCGCGACGACCGGAGTCGCGGGGCCCGTCGTCGCGACGGTCATCGAGTTCGGCGTGCCCGACGCGCCCGGCTTGAAGAGGCCGAGGGTGCCGTTGACGGCCGCGGCCGACGGCGCCTCGTCCGCGTCGAACCAGAAGTTGTACATCGTCGAGAACCGCAGCGCGTTCGCGTTCTGGTTCGTCGCGAAGGTCGAGGTTGACCAGGTGATCGCGCCACCCGAGACCGACGACGACCAGTCGGTGCCGTCGAACGGTTCGCCCGAGTGGTAGTTCACATCCTTGAAGCCGATGTTGGTGACATTCACGCCGGCGGGGATCGGAATCGAGAACGACTGGCCCGAGCGATCGGAGTTCAGGTTCTGGATCGCGTACTCGTAGCGCCAGGTGCCGTTGCCGTTGTCCTTGGCGGTGAAGCCGAGGATGAAGCGGCCGTCGCTCGGCACATCGATGTTGGCGAGCGTCACCGCCGCATTGAAGGTCTTCCACGCCTGGATGGCGGGCTGCTGCTGCTTGGTGGTGCCCGACAGGGTGACCGCGTAGGTCGAGCTCACCGTGAACTGGCGCCACGACGCGTTGTTGTCGTCGTTGCCGGCAGCGGCGTCATCGGGGTGGATGTACTGGCCTTCGGCCACATACAGCGCGCCCGGGAAGCTGGTCGCGGTCAGGTCGTTCTGCGCCACCTGCAGGCGGCGGCCGATCGTGGCCGAAGCGCTGGGGGCGCCGCTGTTGAAGGTGCCGGGGAAGGCGCCAGTCGCGGCGTTCACTTCCTTGCGCCAACCGAGGTCGCCCTGCGAACCGTTCAGGCTGCTCCGATCCGTACTCGGCCAGCCTGAACGGCTCGCAGGGCGACCTCGGCTGGCGCAAGGAAGT
>JBJTOV010000194.1:0-2639 GCA_046074745.1 Planctomycetota bacterium
CGCCGCGTCCCCGCGGGTTATCACGCGCATCCACGGCGTTTCCGAGCGCGTCGCTTCGCGCTATACTCGCTCGCGTCGGGCGCTTAGCTCAGCTGGCTAGAGCGCACGGATCACACCCGTGAGGTCACTGGTTCGAGTCCAGTATCGCCCATGAACGAGCGGCCCCTGTCGATGGACGGGGGCCGTTCTCGTTTTGCCCGGCCCCGCCCCGACGACGCCCTAGCGCGCCTCGCGCCGGAGCCGCGCGAGCGCGGCGCGCATGTCGGCGAGCACGGCGGCGTTCGCGGGGTCGGCGGCGACATCGCGCTCCTCGCGCGGGTCGGTGGCGAGGTGGAAGAGCTGCTCCACGCCCCAGTCGCTCCACAGGATGTACTTCCAGTCGCGGCGGACGACGGCCTCGGACGCGGGGATGAAGTCACGGCTCGTGAGCATCGGGTGCTCGTACAGGAATTCGCTTCGCCACGGCGGCGGCGCAGGGTTCAGGTAGAGCGGCGCGATGTCACGGCCCTGCATCCCATCGGGCGGCGCGATGCCGGCCGCGGCGAGGATGGTGGGCGCGAGGTCGGCGTTCAGCGTCATCGCGTCGCACGCGGTGCCGCGGCGCGCCGCGGGCATGCGCGGATCGCGCACGACGAGCGGCGTGCGGATCGACTCCTCGAACGGGTACCACTTGTCGGCAAGCCCGTGCTCGCCGTGGAAGTAGCCGTTGTCGGTGGTGAACACGACGAGCGATCGGTCGAGCACGCCCTGCCGGCGCAGCTCGTCGAGCACGCGCCCGCACGCCGCGTCGACCTCGGTGACCAGGCGGTAGTAGTCCTTCATCGCCTCCTGGTAGCGCGCGGGCGAATCGAAGCGCAGCGCCCAGCGGCGGCGCGATTCGTTCGCGCTCGCCGAGAGAAAGGGCGGCAGCGCGCGCAGCGCCTCCGGGGTGGCGGTCGGCGGCACGGGAACCTCGGCATCGCGGTAGAGCGCGGCGCTTTCGGGCTGCGGCAGGTACTGGCGCGGGTCGCCATCCTCGGCATGCGGCGCGAAGAACGCGACCGTCAGGCAGAACGGCCTGTCGGCAGGCCGCTCGCGCAGGAAGTCGATCGCGTCGCGTGCGTTCTTCTCGGTGACATGCACGCGCGTGCCGTCAGGCTCCGCGATCCAGTGCGTGCCGTTCGCAAGCGCCGCGGGCGATGAATCGTATTGCTCGGCAGGGAACCGCCCGTTGTGCCACTTGCCGACATGCCCGGTCCAGTAGCCGTTCGCGCGGAGCCGCCCGGGCAGGGTGTCGCTCCAAGGCGTCTCGAACATCGCGAAGCCGCGGTTTCCGTGGCGCGACATCCACTGCCCCGTCAGCATCGTGGCGTGGCTCACGCCGCAGATCGAGGTGGTGACGGCGTTCCGGGTGAAGCGCACGCCGCCGCGCGCGAGGGCGTCGAGGTTCGGCGTGCGCACCACGGGGTTTCCCGCGCAGCCAAGCGTGTCGTGGCGCCAGTCGTCGGCGTAGAGCAGGACGATGTTCGGGCGCGCGCTCGCCGCAGCCTGCGGAATCTCCACGCTCGCGAGCCTTCCAGTGCACGCCGCCGCCAGCCACGCGGCAAGCGCAAGGACCAGGCTGCGCACGGCGGCATGCGGCAACGGCATGCGGAGAGCGTACTTCGCCCGACCCGCAAACGAACGGCGCCCCGGCCGAAGCCAGGGCGCCGAAGTTCGTTTCGCAGTCCCGCGTTTCAGCGGCGGCGACGGCCGACGAGGCCGGCCACGCCGAGCAGCGCGATCGCGCCCGGCGCAGGAATCGGTCCGCTCGCCACGATGATGTTGTCGATGCGGTTGGTTCCGCCCGTGGCGACGGTCGAGAGGTTGACGAAGCGGAAGAACAGGGTCGACTGGTTGCCGGCGCCCGCGATGCTCGAGATCGTCGTCGTGAACGCGCTCTGCACCGCACCCGTCGTGGTCCACGACAGCGTGTTGCTGCCCGCGGCTCCCGCCTGGATCACCGTGTAGCTGGCCAGGATCGTCGAGAAGTTCGTGCCGTCCGTACTCATGTCGACGCGGAAGCTCGACGGACCCGTGCTCGAGCGGGTCTGGTCCCACGCGAGGAAGATGTCGCTGAACCCCGTCGTCGACACGGCGATCTGGTAGTAGTCGCCCACCGACCAGTTGTTGCTCGACAGAGAGAAGCTCGAGCCGTTGCCCGCGGGGCTCGACCAGGTGGTCGCCACCAGCGCGTGGAACGCGCTCAGGCTGCTGCCCGTGGTGGCGTCGCCGCTGTCGGCTGCACCGTAGGTGTAGTTCGTGCCGGTGGTGGCCGACGGAACCGCCGTCGGGATCGACCATGCGGCGACGATCGCGGCTGAGGCGCCCGAGGACGCCGCAAGACCGACCGCCGCAGCCAAGAGGAACTGCTTGGTCATCTCAATCTCCTAGTTGTGCTGAAAGAGGGAGTAGGGAAAAGGGGAAACGGACAGAGGTGCGCGGGAGGGGCCGCGCGCAGGAAGGTTATCCCATGGGAGCCGCGGTTCCAACACCTTTGGGCGGGCTGAACGGAATCCTGACCCGCGCCGCGAAGGGCGCCGCGCGCGAGGACGCCTCAACCGACTGCAACTGCAGGATTTGCCGCGCACCTATCGCGTCGGGCCCCAGTTTCCGAGGAC
>JBJTOV010000195.1:0-5838 GCA_046074745.1 Planctomycetota bacterium
CCGCGCCTTCCGCCGCGCGGCTCGCGCGGCCGCCACCGCTCCGACGCGCGCGCCGCCCGCCGCGCCACCGTCGCACCGGCCATCGTCCGAGGGGCTACCATCCGCGCCCATGCCGCAGCCCTGCGCCGTCGCACGATTCGCCAAGCCGATCCTCCTCGCCGCCCTCGCGGGCGTTGCGCCGGTCGCCTGCCGTTCGCCGCTTGCATCTACCGATGCCGAGAGGCTTTCCGATCCGACCCCGTCGCTGGTGCAGTCGGCGGGCGCCCGCCAGATCGCGGGCCTCGACGCGAAGCCGCCCGTCGTGCCCGCCGCCGCCGAGTCGGATGTCGAGCGCGTGCTCGCCGCCCGTCGCACCGAGCTCGACGCGATCGGCCCGCAATCGGCCACCCTCGGATCCACCGTGGCGGGCACCGTGCCGCTGACCGCCGCCGCTCCGACGCGCGTGGTCGTGACCCGCGCGCAGGCGGTCGCCGCCGCCGTCCGCAACAACCTCGAGGTCGAGCAGGCGCGTCTCACCGAGGCCGTGACCACCGCCGACCTCGACCGCGCCGAGGCCGCGTTCGATCTCGTCCTCGGAGCGGGCCTTGGCTACCAGCGCGTCGACGAGCCATCGGTCGGCATCCTCTTCCCGGGCGGCCCGCCGACCCCCGTCATTCCCAATGTCACCAACCAGCGCATCTGGTCCATGTCGGCGGGCCTCACCAAGCCCCTGACCTCGGGCGGCGCCCTCAGCCTGTCGGCGCTCCCGACCCGCATCGAGAATGTCGACAGCGACCTCTATGTGCCCGATCCGGCCTGGTCGACCGCCGTCCAGCTCGGCTACACCCAGCCCCTTCTGCGGGGCTTCGGCACCGATGTCTCGGAGGCCCAGATCCGCGTGGCGGAGGCCGACGACCGCCTGGCCAACGAGGCCTTGCGCGGCCGCATGAACGACATCGTGGCCGACACTGAGCAGGCCTACTGGGCGCTGGTGTCGGCCCGCGCGCGCCTGGTGAGCGCCGAGTGGCTGGTGAAGGTGGGCGAGGAGGTGCGCGATGTGCTCGCCAAGCGCCGCGAGTTCGACGCCACCCTGGCCCAGTACGCGAACGCCGTCGCCACGGTCGAGAGCCGCAAGTCGCTGGTCATCGAGGCGCGCCGCCGCCTGTCGGAGGCGGGCAACGCACTCAAGGTGCTCATGAACGACCCCGCCCTCGCAGTGGGCGGCGAGGCCGATGTCGTGCCGGCCGACATGCCGAGCGACGCGGCCTTCGAGGTCGACCTGCGCGCCTCGATCGAGCGCGCGATCGCGGGCAACCCCCGCGTGCAGCAGGCGCTGATCGCCATCGACCGCGCCGCCATCGGCGAGACGGTGGCCGACAACGCGCGCCTGCCGCAGCTCGACCTGAGCACCTCGATGTCGTGGTTCGGCCTCGACGGCGACTTCGGCGGCAGCACCGAGGACATCGCCGACGGCGACTTCATCTCGTACGCCGCGGGCGTGCAGTTCAGCCATGCGCTCGGCAACCGCGCCGCCGAGGCGACCTACCGCGCCGCGCGCCTGCGTCGCTCGCAGGCGGTGGTGGCGTACGACCAGGCCGTGCAGGGCACGGTGCTTTCGGTGAAGAACGCGCTCACCGATGTGCTCGCCTTCCGCGAGCTCGTGGCGCAGAACCGCAGCTTCCGCCTTGCGCAAGCCGAGAACCTGCGCGCGCTCCTCGTCGAGGAGAAGACGCTGGCCGCGCTCACGCCCGAGTTCCTCCAGCTCAAGTTCCAGCTGCAGAACGGCCTGGCCGTCGCCGAGGACGCGTACTTCGCGTCGCTCGTCGGCTACCAGAGCGCGATCGCCGCGCTCGGCCGCGCCATGGGCACGGGGCTCGAGGCGAACGGGATCGAGTTCGCGGCGAATCCGCCCGCGAAGGAATCCGATCCCAAGTAACGCGCGGGCAGGGAGCGCGTGGCCAAGGAACGCGCGGGCAAGGAACTCACGGGCAAGGACCTCACGGGCAAGGACCTCACGGGCAAGGACCTCACGGGCAAGGAACTCACGGCCAAGGAACTCACGGCCAAGGAACTCACGGCCAAGGAACTCACGGCCAGGGAGCGCGTGGCCAAGGAACGCGCGGCCAGGGAACTCACGGCCGATGAGCTCACGACCGAGGAACTCACGGCCAAAGAACACGCGGCCTCACGCCCCATCGCGCTGATGGCGCCCGGTGCCTCCGTCGCTTCGCTGCAGCCGATCTGACCGATCTGATTTCGCGGGTCTGCGATGCCCGGCGTCCCGCCGAGCGCCTGCCGCGTTCACGCGCCCGCAGGCCGCCGTGCGGTCGCGCGGCGGATGCGGTCGTGCGCCGCGTCCCACAGGCCGCCCGTCTCCTTCGGCGGAACGATCGCGATGAGCGCCGCGCCCATCGCATCGGCCTTGCGCAGGGTTGCGTAGAGAAGCTGCGCGTACGCCGCCGCATGGTGCGGCATCGCGAGCAGCTCGTGCGGCGCATCCACGCGCGTGCCCGCAGGCGCGACCACGGCCACGGTGCCCGTTTCCGTCGCAAGCCGCGCGGCCAGTTCTTCGGCCGCCACGCGCACGCACGGCGTAAGCGGCGCATAGTGCCACGGGCTCGTGCCCGGGCTCGACGCTTGTCCGCCGATCACGGGCGCCGCCACGGGCCCGATGATCGGCTCGAGGTCGGCCGCGGTGACGGCACCCGGCCGCAGGATCATCGGCCGCGCGCGCGACAGGGCGAGCACCGTCGACTCGAGCCCGACCTCGCACGAGCCGCCGTCGAGGATCGGCAGGTCCGCCACATCGGCGAACTCCTCGGCCACATGCGCCGCGGTCGTGGGCGACACGCGGCCCGAGCGGTTCGCGCTCGGCGCCGAGACAGGCCCGCCGAACGCCGCGATCAGCGCACGCGCCACCGGATGGGCGGGGGCCCGCACCGCGACGGTGGTGCGGCCGCCCACGCTCGCCGCGCAGATCTCCGCGCGCCGCGGCAACACGATCGCAAGCGGCCCCGGCCAGAACGCGTCGGCCAGCCGCTGCGCGCGCACATCCCATCCGATCACCGACTTCTTCGCCATCGCCGCGTCGAGCACATGCGCGATCAACGGGTTCGACGGCGGCCGCCCCTTCAGCGCGTACACCGCCGACACCGCGGGCTCGCTGGTCGAGTCGCAGCCAAGGCCGTACACCGTCTCCGTCGGAAACGCGACCGCCAGCCCGCGCTTCAACCGCGCGGCGCATTCCGCCACATGCTCTGGCGAGGGGTCGAGGACGACGGGCATGCGGGCAATCTACCGCGAAGCCGAACGCGGCCGCGAACGCGGTTATTCGGCCAAGATCGCGGTCGTCAGCCCGTCCAGCCCACGAGCACGATGGCGAGGTCGGTGGCCGCGACCAGTCCATCGTCGTCGAGGTCGGCAACGGGCGTGCTCGTGCCCCAGTAGGTGAGCACGAATGCGAGGTCGATGCCGTTCACTGCGCCGTCGCCATTGATGTCCGGGTCGGGCGCATCGGGCACGACGCAGATGCTCGACGGGTCGTCCACGGTGCCCGCGATGAGCGCGTTGCGCGTGTAAACGCGGATGCCGTTCGTGAGGAGCATGGCGCCCGACTCGACCGTGATGCCGCGGGCGTACACGGCCTCGGCGCCCTTGCCGACTGCGTTGTTGAACGCATCGACAAGCGACACCGTCGAACCCGACGCCACATCCAACTGCCCGATCAGCGAAACACTGGTCTCCTCGCCGCTGAACGCGCTGGCCGTGCAGCCGAGGTCGGCGCTCGTCGCCTCGACAAGCTGCGCTCCGCCACCGCATCCGTCCAGGGTGAGCGTGGCGCCGTTGAAGCGCACATCGTCGGTGGCGCACGCCAGGCTCAGGTCGCCGCACACCGAGAACTGCCAGAGATCCTCGACGAAGCGAAGCTCGCCCGCGGGCCCGACCGTCACCGAGCCTCCCACGCGGATACCGTCACCCGCCTGCGTGCCGCCCGACCCGCCACCCTTGAAGCCCGGCGCCGTGATGACATTGCCGTAGATCGCGCCGTTGTTCACCAGGTTGCCCGTGATGTAGAGAACGCCGACCTGCGCAAGGATCTGGGAGCCCTGGCTGTTCGCGACATCCCCGACGACGATGAGGTCGCCGATCGAGATGAGCTTTCCGGCGCCGTTGCTGATGTTCCCGAACAGCTGGCCCGACGCCGCGACGGTCGAAACCGTCGCGCTGCCACCCGCCTGCGGCTCGGTGACGAGCGTACCCACCAGCGACGAGTTCGCGAGATTCGCGCTGCCGCCGCGCACGCGCACCGTGTCGACATCGATCAGCGCGTTCACGCCGATCAGCCGGCCACCGATCTCGGTCGAACCGACGGCCGCTCCAGCGAGGATGAGTTCGTCCGAGCGAATCGTCCCGCCGAAGCAGCGCGCGTCTCCGCGCGGCTCGACGTACAGCGTGTCCGCGCCACCGAGCAGCGAGAAGAGTCCCTCGCTGTCGACCGTGAGCGAACCGCCGCCCGCGATGGTCGCCTTCGCTGGTGCCGCCATCTGCATGCTGCTGCCGAACTCAACCACCAGTTCACCGCCGTCGCGGATCGAGAACGCAGGGTCTGCGACCGTCACGCGGTCGACCGAAAGCGAGACCGCATTTCCGACGGGAATCCGCATCGAGCCGCCGATCGCCAGATCGGCATCGGTCTCGACGGTGCTGCCGTTGCGCAGTGTGGCGAGGCCGCCGATGAGGGTCGTGGTGGGGCCGTTCGAGATGATCTTGTTGCCGGGCGGCAGTTCGATCACGCTGTCCGGGCCGAACTCGAGGCAAGGGGTGACGCCGGCGTACTCCGGAGCGGTGCAGGTGGCGAAGCGGGCTACGCGAGGCGACTGCGCGGGATCGCTGGAGTATGCGCCGTCGCGAAGAATCACCCTGTTCGTCGCCGTCATGAGCGGCTCGGTTGAGATGTCGACGGAATCGGTGACTTCCGTGGCGCCAGCCGCGTCCGTGTTCAGGCGACCACCCAAGGAGGCGATGACAATCGACGGCACTTCGGGATCGGAGAACTCCGACCGGATCACGCCGAGGTTGTAGGCAGTCGCACTGCCTCCGACTAGGACGCGGCCCGCCGAGGACACCTCGCCGTCAGTGTAAAGCGACCCGCTGACACTGATGCTGCCGGACGCTGAGAGTAGGGACTGTGACGAGAGGTTCGCCGAATCCCCAATGTTGATCTGCCCACCCGCGGTGACGACTGCGCCTCGACCCAAGCCGACCGACCCCGCGATGAGCTGATTGCCGACATCGATCCGACCGGACGTGCTGACCGACCCCGCGGCCAGGACTCCTCCAACGGTCGCCGTCCCTCCACTCTCCGACGAAAACCTGCCGACCACCGTGAAGTTCTGCGGTACATCCAACGAACCGTTGTACATCGAGAAGTCGCCGTTGATCTGTCCGCTGGTGATCGCGCGAAGGCTTCTGCTTGCCACACTCACGGGCAGTGTCGCGGCAGGGGTGAACTCGATCGTGTCGGTGTACGCGCTCATCGCGGCCGCGAAGTTGATGGACGGGAATGCCAGGCGCTCGACGCCCTGAGCATCAACGGATCTGACCGGGAACGATCCATCGAAGCCCGCCGTGTGGAAGCCGCCCCCGGTGATGTTCGTGAAGGGACCGGCGGGTGCATTGCACTGGCCGTCGCCGTTGTATCCCCAGCACCTGACGGAGCCGTCGGAGCGGAGCGCGATGGTGTGGCTGCCGCCGCCCGCGATGGCCGTGGCGGTTCCGAGATCAGCGGGGACATTGCACTGGCCGTCGCCGTTGTATCCCCAGCACCTGACGGAGCCGTCGGCGCGGAGCGCGATGGTG
>JBJTOV010000196.1:0-5339 GCA_046074745.1 Planctomycetota bacterium
CTCGGGTGCCCGCACCCTTCAGGGTGCGGAGCGCTGGGCGTGGGAGTCTGTCGACGAAGCACGCAACCCGTTCCGCGAAAACCTCGGGTGCCCGCACCCTTCAGGGTGCGGAGCGCTGGGCGCGGGAGTCTGTCGACGAAGCACGCGCCCCGTTCAGCGAAAACCTCGGGTGCCCGCACCCTTCAGGGTGCGGAGCGCTGGGCGCGGGAGTCGGTCGACGAAGCACGCAACCCGCTCCACAGGCTGAAGCCTGCGGGCACCCGAGTTTGGTGCGGAGCGCGCAGGCGGGGTGTGCGCTGCGGTCAGAACGCGAAGATCGCGTCGAGGACCTGGGCGAGGATGCCCTTCTCGCTTGCGTCGCGCAGCTGGCCGGTCGTGGTCTTCTTGATCACGGCGTCGGCGACGCGCTGCGACTGGATCTGGTTGTTGGCGTCGACATCCTCGGGGCGCACGATGCCCGAGAGCACGATGACCTGCGTCTCGCCGTCGTTGACGATCTCGCGGCGCGCCTCGAGCACCAGCAGGCCGTTCGGGCGGATCTCGACGATCTCGGCGGTCACGCGCGCGGTGAAGTCGTCGCTGCGCGCGAAGTTGCCCTTGCCCTTGAACTTCTTGTCGGCGCTCACGCCCACCTCGGGCAGGCCCGACGGGTCGATCGGCGTCAGGAAGTCGCCGCCGATGTCGGTCGGGTCGAGGTTGGTCCACGCGTCGGCGGCGGCCGACATGTCGTAGCTCTTCTCGGCCTTCGCGTCGGCCGAGCTCTTCGACTTGCTCGATTCGCTGATCACGATCGTGACGAGGTCGTGCACCGAGAACGCGCGCGGCTCGGGCGGCTGCACCGCGAAGAGGCAGCCGCGGTCGGGCGACTCGTCGCCGCGCGTGGACTGCGGCCGCGACTCCTGCGACGCGAGCGCCGCGGCGGTCGCCGAGCGCGTGGCGCGCGGCACCGACTTCTCGTCGTCGCGCAGCACGCGCGTCGCGCTGCCTGCCGCAGGCAGCGGCGACGACACGGGCGCATCGGGCGAGGCGAGGCAGAGAGCGCAGAGGATGGAGAGCGTGCTGGTCATGTTCCTGTCCTGTTCGTTCGTCGTGTCCGGTTCGTCGTGCCGTCTTGCCGCGCGTTCAGCGCATCACCGCGCGTCCGCTGCCCGTGATCTCGGCGTTCACGCGCCGCTGGTCGCGCACGCGGCGCGATCCGGTCGTCTCGAGCGCGATCGTGTCGCCCGCGGCGCCGTCCTCGAGCGCGATGGCCTCGAGCTCGATCGCCACCATGCCGATCTCGCGGCGCACGATCACGCGGTCGTTGCGGCGCACGGCGATCTCCTTCGCGAGGTGGTCGGCGCGGATCGCGGTGCCCGCAGGAAGCGTCTGCGCCAGCGAACGGCCCGCGATCGCGGCGGGGTCGGCCAGCCGCGCCGCTTCGGAAGGCGCCACCGCGCGGGTCACCGTGCGGAACGAGCCCTCGGCCAGCGCCGCGCCGCGACGGTTGTCGCCCTCGGCGACCGCCACCGCGCGCAGGTACTTCGGCATCAGCCGCACGCGGCTGCGCGACGCGGTGTCGTTGCCGCGGTAGGCGACGATCTCGAGCTCCACGCGGTCGGACGACAGCGCGCTCTTCGCGACGACCTCGTAGCGCAGGCCGGGCGTGGGCGCGAGCTCGTCGAGATCCTCGCGCGACACCTCGATGCGGAGCGAAGCGCCCGCATCGGCGTGCGCGTTGCGGACAAGCTCGCACGCGATCGCAAGCGGCGTGGCGTGGCCCGTATGCTCGGCCGGATCGACGGTCGCCACCGCGTCGCGCTCGATCGCGGTCGGCGCAAGCCGCGCGGCCGGCTGCTTCGCCACCGCCATCGGCCGCACCACCGTGCGGTCGCCGCGTACATCGACGACGCGCGGATCGGCGCCCGCGGCGACCAGCTTCTGCCGCACCTTCTCGACCGCGATCTCGAACGCCCCCGCGTCGGCGGTGGCGATCACGGTGCCCGCGAGCGCCTCGGCGGCGTCGCCGTCGAGGGTCGCGATGTCGGCGAGCACGACCTCGCGGCCCGCGGGCACGCGCACCGAGCCTCGCAGGGTCACGGTGTCGGCGAGGGCTCCCGCGCAGAGGAGCGCGGAGGCGATGGTTGCGAGGATGCTTCGTGCGTGGCGCATGGCGCGGATCACTCCGTTCAGTAGGCGCGGATGTTCGAGATCTTCTGCAGGGTCTCGTTCGCGGCCTGGATCACCTGGCTGTTCATCTCGAAGGTGCGCTGCGTCTTGATCAGCGTGACGAGCTCCGTGACCGGGTCGACATTCGACGCCTCGAGGAAGCCCTGGCGCAGGCCGCCCATTCCCTCGAGCGTGGGCTCGCCCTCGATGGGCTCGCCGCTCGCCTCGGTGGGCAGGTAGATGTTGCTTCCGACGGTCTCGAGCCCCGACGGGTTCACGAAGCGCGCGAGCAGGATCTGCCCGAACTCCACGCGGTCGGTCGAGCCGGGCACGGAGCCCGACACGGTGCCGTCGACTCCGATCGAGATGTCGCTCGCGTCCTGCGGGATCTGGATCTCGGGCACCATGCGGAAGCCCTGCGAGTTGCCGAGCACCAGCTGGCCTTCGGCGTTGCGCACGAAGTTGCCCGAGCGCGTGTAGCCGATGCCCTCGCCCTGGTCGGGCGAGATCTCGACCTGGAAGAAGCCGTCGCCCTCGATCATGATGTCGAAGGCCTGGCCCGTCTCCTGCGCGGGGCCCTGCGCGAAGTTGAGCTGCGTGCCCGAGATCTCGGTGCCGAGGCCGACAT
Source organism: Planctomycetota bacterium (assembly GCA_046074745.1). GTDB lineage: Bacteria > Planctomycetota > Phycisphaerae > Phycisphaerales > SM1A02 > QWPT01. The sequence goes on from JBJTOV010000196.1 coordinate 2,777, forward strand.
AGAGGCCGGTCGGGCGCTGCGCACCCGCGTCGGTGGGAAGGCCGGGCTGCGCCATCTCCTGATAGAAGAGGTCCTCGAAGTTGGCGCGCGAGCTCTTGAAGCCCGTCGTGTTCGCGTTGGCGAGGTTGTTCGCCGTCACATCGAGTGCGGTCGACAGCGCCGAAAGTCCCGTGGCCGCGGTGTTGAGTGCGATGTAGCTCATGTGGTGTCCTCGGTGTCAGTGGGCGCAGGTCAGGCGAAGCGTCCGAAGGTGTCGATCAGTCGTCCGGTCATCTGGTCGTGCTGCTGCATCAGGCGGGTGGAGAACTCGATGCCGCGCGAGACCTTCACGAGCTCGGCGAGCGCGAGCACGGCGTCGACCGTGCTCTCCTCGAGCGCGCCCTGCACGACGCGGGTCGCGGCGGGGGCGTCGGCGGCCTTTCCGCCGAGCAGGCGCAGCTCGGCCTGGCCTTCCTTGCGGAGGTTCGCGTTGTCCTGCGGCACGACCACGCGCAGGCGGCCGACCTCGTCGGTGCCCTCGAACACGCGGCCGTCGCCGTCGACGCGCAGCTGGCCTGCGCCGGTGAGCGAAATCGGGCGGCCATCGGCGCCAAGCAGCGCGGCGCCCGAGCCCGCCATCACGAGGTTGCCCGCGCGGTCGCGGGTGAGCTGGCCGGCGCGGGTCAGGAGCAGGTCGCCCGACTTGGCGCCCTTCTCCTCGACCACGAAGAAGCCGCCGCCCTCGATGGCGAGGTCGAACTCGCCGCCCGTCTGGCGCAGGGTGCCTTGCGACAGGTCGATGTGGTTCGGGCGGAAGAGCGTGCCGCCGCCAAGCTGGTCGAGCAGGGCGTTGGTGTCGGCGTAGGTGCCCGAGTGCTCGAGGTTCTCGGGCTTGCGGGCCACCATCGACAGCATGTCGGCCTTGAAGCCCACCGTCGACGAGTTCGCGAGGTTGTTCGCGACCGTGTCGAGGCGGCGCATGCCCGTGATCGCGCCCGCGGTGGAGAGGTGGAAGCCGTAGTTCATGCGCAGTTCCCCCTGCCGTTGGCAATCGGCGCGCCAGCGCCCGCGGGCGCGGCGTGGAAGCGCCACACGAAGCCGCCCGATTCGGCGGTCGCGGGGATCACGCGGCCTTCGCCGGCGTTCAGGTCCTCGAAGAGCGCGTCCATCTCGCGGCGATCGGCCTTCATCAGGCCGGCGGCCTGCGTGTTGGCGAGTCCGAGGCGGGGCAGGCGCGCGCGGTGGTCGGCGGCGGCCAGGCGGGCGGCGCGCGCAATGGCTGCGCCCACCAGATCGAGCTGCGGCAAATCCTGCGCGGAGGCGCGGACAGGCTCCGCTTCCGCGGAAATCGCGGTGCGGACGAGCGTGGTCGCGGGGTCGTTCGGCTGTGGCATGCGGCACTCCTTGCCGTTTTTCCGTTGCGCATGGCGTCCTGCCCTGCGCGTCGGAGGTGGAATGGCAAGCCCTGTGCCAGCCGTCCTTGGGCCGCGCGCAAGGCGGGCGAAGACCCCGCCGCGCGATTCACAGTCGTCCGAGGAACGCGCCGATGTCCGATGGCTTCAACCCGTGTCCGCGCCTCGAGTCGGGCGATCCCCGCTGCGAGGAGCGCCTGCGCCTCGGCAACCTCGACGATGTCTTCCGATTCTGCACCGCCGACCACAGCGCCTGCCCCGTCTTCCGCGGCGGCGGATGCGGCGGCGGGGCAACGGAGCGGCCGCGCGCAGGCGAAGCCGCGCACGACGGCCTCTGCCGCTTCCGCTCCTGCGACGGAACCCCGAGCGACGACGCGGTCGAAGGGAGCCCGCGGCTTCGCCTTGCGCGAGGCGGCTTCGTCGGGCTCACCGTCCGCGGAGCGCGCGCCGATGGCGCCCAAGGGCTCGGCGGCGGCGCAACCGGGCTTCACCGCGCCGCTTCGTGACTTCATCGCCTACATCCGCATCGAGTGCGGCCTGTCGCCCGCCACGATCGCGGCGTACGGGCGCGATCTCGACGACCTCGTCGCGTTCCTCGCCGACCGCGGCGTGCGCCACCCGCGCGATGTGCGCCCCGCGCACCTCGCCGAGCATGTGCGCTTCCTCACGCGCGAACGCGGCCTCGACCCGACGAGCACCGTGCGCCATGTCTCGACCGTGCGCGTCTTCTTCCGCTTCCTGCACGCGGTGCGCGCCATCGCCGACGACCCCGCGCGTCTGCTCGAGCGCCCCACGCGCTGGCGCAAGATCCCCGACACGATCTCGCCGATCCAGATGCGCAGGCTGGTCGAGGCGCCCGGCCCCGACCACGGCGAGCTCTGGGTGCGCGACCGCGCGATCCTCGAGCTGATGTACGCCGCGGGCCTGCGCGCAAGCGAGGTCGGCTCGTTGCGGCTCAACCAGTGGCACCCGGTCCTCTCGTCGATGCATGTCGTGGGCAAGGGCTCGAAGCAGCGCATCGTGCCCGTGGGCGTGCCCGCGGCGTCGGCGATCACGCGCTGGCTCGAGGAGCTGCGTCCGTCGATCGTCGGCACCGACGAGGCGCGCGCCGACCACCGCCTGTTCGTGTCGAACCGCGGCAAGCCGCTCGAGCGCGTGGCCGTGTGGGGCCT
>JBJTOV010000197.1:0-8824 GCA_046074745.1 Planctomycetota bacterium
CGGAGTCGTGGATCTCGGCGCCGCATTCGGGGCAGAACGCGGTGTCCTTCTCGCCGTCGACCGAGAAATCGTCCTCGAACCCGTCTTCGGAAGAGGGGTCGAGATCGTCCTCGAACTCGGAGTCGTCGTCGTACCTGCGTCGTGCCACGGTGGAGCCCCGCCGTACCATAGCGCCCATGCCACCGCTTCAATCCTCGATGATCCCGCTCGGGACCACCTGCCCCGACTTCGACCTGCCCGACCCCCGCGGCTTCCGCATGTCGCGGGCCGACGCGAACGGACGGCCGCTGCTCGTCCTCTTCATCTGCAACCACTGCCCGTTCGTGAAGCACATCCGCCACGAACTGGCGGCCCTGGGAAGGCTGTACCTGCCGAAGGGCGTGGCGATCGCCGCCATCAGCTCGAACGACCCCATCGGATACCCCGACGACGCCCCCGACCGCATGGCCGCGGAGGCGTGCGACGCGGGGTACTGCTTCCCGTACCTGTTCGACGCGACCCAGGCGGTGGCGCGCGCCTTCGACGCGCAGTGCACCCCCGACATCTTCCTGTTCGACAAGGACCACCGCCTCGTCTACCGCGGCCAACTCGACGACAGCCGCCCCAAGAGCGACATCCCCGTCACCGGCCGCGACCTGCGCTCCGCCCTCGACGCCGTCCTTACGGGCCGCCCGATCGCCCCGACCCAACTCCCGAGCATCGGCTGCTCCATCAAGTGGCGCGCGTGAGCATCGGCCCGCGCGCGCGTCCTCTGGCGACGCGCCAACGCCGCGACGCGCCCCCGCCCCACGCCCCATTCACGCAAAACTCAGAAACCCCCCAGGTCCCCTGGGGGGTTTCGTGGATTACATCTCGCCTCGCCCCCGCCCAACGCCCCATGCACGCAAAACTCAGAAACCCCCCAGGTCCCCTGGGGGGTTTCGTGGATAGCGAGGCGGACGGGAATCGAACCCGCAACCACCGGCGTGACAAGCCGGTACTCTAACCAATTGAGCTACCGCCCCTACACCTTCGGTGTCGCCACCGAGGGACGGAGAGAGTAGCAAGTTCACCGCATGCGTCAAGGGGATTGCGACCGACGGGGACCGCCCTCGCGAGGTGGCGGTGATTCTCGGCTCTTCTGCGGGTTTCCTGCAGGTTTCGGCCAGGCTCGAGAGATTCGGCCCGAGTCATCCGACCCATTACTTTCGACCCGAGTCAACCGAACCTAGACATCCGACCATCGCCCGCCCGTGGCCGCCGAGACCTCGAGCGGCACGCGCAGGGTCATGGCGGAACGCATGGTCTCGGCAAGCAGTGCCGACACGGCGTCGGCCTCGCCCGCGGGCGCCTCGACCAGCAGCTCGTCGTGGATCTGGAGCAGGAGCCGCGCCTTCGGATGCCGCACGCGCAGCGCGGCGTCGAGGCGCACCATGGCGATCTTGATGAGGTCGGCCGCCGAGCCCTGCACCACCGTGTTCACGGCGATGCGCTCGCCGAACGCGCGCTCGGCGGGATTGCGCGAGTGGATCTGCGGGATCGGTCGCCAGCGGCCCGTGATGGTGGTGGCGTGGCCCGTACGACGCGCGGCCTCGATCGAGCCGTTCAGGAACGCGTCGATCCCGCGGAACCGCTCGCGGTAACTCTCGATGATCTCCTTGGCGCGCGCCACCGTGTAGCCCGGGCCAAGGCGACGCGCCAGCCCCGACGCGGTGATGCCGTACACGATGCCGAAGTTCACCATCTTGGCGGCGCCGCGCTGCACATCGCTCACCGCGTCGGGCGCGACCTCGAACACCTGCGCGGCGACCGCGCGGTGGATGTCCTCGCCGCGGGTGAACGCCTCGCACAGGCCGGGATCGTTCGAGAAGTGCGCGAGAAAGCGCAGCTCGATCTGCGAGTAGTCGGCGCTGACGAACACGGTGCCTTCGTCGGCCACGAACGCGCGCCGGATCGCCGCGCCCACTTCGGTGCGGATCGGAATGTTCTGCAGGTTCGGATCGCTCGACGACAGGCGCCCCGTCGCGGTGCCCGTCTGGTGGAACGAGCAGTGGATGCGGCCGGTCTCGGGAAGCACGGCCTCGTCGAGCGCCTTCAGGTAGGTGCCCACGAGCTTCGCGAACTGGCGGTATTCGAGGATCTGCTCGGGCAGCCGCGAGGTGCACGCGGGGTCCTCGGCGAGCTTCTCGAGCACCTCGCTGTCGGTCGAGGGACCCGTGGTCGAGCGCTTCACGACGCGCAGGCCGAGACCGGGCGGCTCGGCGTCGGGGGCGTTGAAGAGCACCGCGGCGAGCTGCTTCGGGCTGTCGGGGTTGAAGGGGTGCGGCGCGGCGGCCGCGATTTCCTCGCGCAGGCGCGAGAGGCGCACCTCGAGCTGGCGGCGCTGCATCGAAAGCTCGTCGCGGTCGACGCGGATGCCCGCGCGCTCCATGCGGGCGAGCACGGGAACGAGCGGCACCTCGACCTCGGCGTACGGCGCCCATTGGCCGCGCTCGCGCACGGTCGCCTCGAGCCGCGCCGCAAGTGCGAGCGCGATCTCGGCGTCCTCGGCCGCGTACGGAGCGGCGCGCGCGAGCGGCGCCTCGTCGAAGCGGCGCTGGCCTTCGCCCTTCGCGCCGATCACCGCCTCGATCGGGATCGGGCGCACGCCGAGCACATGCTCGCTGGTCGCGTCGAGGCCATGCGACGGGCGCGTCGGATCGACGATCCAGCTCGCGAGCATGGAGTCGCCCGCGATGCCGCGCAGCTCGACGCCGTGGTTCGCAAGCACCGCGCAGTCGTACTTCAGGTTGTGGCCCGTCTTCGCGATCGACGGGTCCTCGAGCAGCGGCCGCAGCGCCGCGAGCGCCTCGTCGACCCCGAGATGCGAGGCCGACTCCGGCGAGCGCACGGGCACATACCACGCCGCGCCCTCGCGCACGGCGAACGATAGGCCGACCAGGCGCGCGACGGGCATGACGAGCGAGGTCGTCTCGGTATCGAAGGCGACGCGGCCCGCCGCGCGGATCTCGCGCGCCATCGACTCGAGTTCGGCGGCGGTGCGCACCACGGTCACCGCGAGCGTCCGCTCGGGAACGGGCGGAGCATCGGCCTCGGCCACCGCATCGAACAGCGTGCCGAAGGTCGCCGCCTCGTGGCGCTTGGCGGCGGGCGCTGCGGAGTCGGATGCGCCCAAGCCGTCGGCGGGTGGCGCGAACAGGCCGCCCTCGGCCGCGTCGTTCGTGCGGCCTGCGCCCCGCTTGCCGCCCCGCTTCGGCTCGTCGGCGGTTGCCTTGGGCTTCGGCGCGGCGCCGCCGAAGATCTCCTGCGCCTCGGAACGGAGCCTGGAAAACCCGAGGACGCGCAGGAGTTCGAGCAGCGCCGGCAGGTCGCATCGCGAAGGGTCCCAGCGCGCGTCGGCAAGATCGAACGGGAACGCGCAATCGCGCTTCAGTTCGACCAGCCGCCGCGAAAGCGCCACCAGTTCGCGGCTCTCGGCGATCGTCTGTCCGCGCTTCCCCTTGATCTTGTCGAGGTTGTCGTAGATGCCCTCGATCGAACCGTACTCGGCGAGCAGCGCGGCCGCGGTCTTCGGCCCAACGCCGGGAATGCCAGGCACATTGTCGGCCGTGTCGCCCATGAGCGCGAGCAGGTCGACCACCTGGTCGGGGCGGACTCCCTTCGAGTCGAACAGCTGCTCGAGGCCGATGTCGGCGTTCTTGTGCGGGTCGAACAGGGTGGTGTGCGCGTCGACAAGCTGGCCGAGGTCCTTGTCGCGGCTCACCATGCGGATGCGCGCCGCGCGGTCGCCGCCATGCATGCGCTCGACGAGGGTCGCGATCACATCGTCGGCCTCGACGCCCTCGATGCCGAGCACGGGGATTCCCATCAGGCGCAGCGCCTCGAGGCAACGCTCGACCTGCGGGTGGAAGTCGTCGGGCGCGGGGTCGCGGTGCGCCTTGTACTCGGGGTAGATCTGCGAGCGGAAGGTCTCCTGGTCGCCTGCGGCGTCGATCACCACCACCAGTTCCGTGGGGCGATGCGCGCGGATGTAGGCGAACAGCATCGAGATGAACCCGAACACGAGGTTCGTGGGTTCGCCCGTGACCGAGCTCGAAAGTCCGCCGCGGATCGCGTAGTAGGCGCGGAAGAACTGCGCGTGGCCATCGATGATGGCGAGGTGCGGTCCGATCGGCGCCGTGTCGGCGGCTGGCGTCTGCGGCGCCTCGGCCATCTCAGGCTCCGGTCGCCTTCGCGTGCAATGCGCGCAGCGCGGCCTCGAGCGCGGGGCCAGGCGCACAGCCGCGGCGCGACATCATGGCGCGCACGGTGTCCATGAACTTCTCGAAGCGGAACGCGCGCGGGCCGTCGCCGCCGTCGACGCACCACGCGAAACGCGCCACCAGCGACGCAGGCGGCGTCGACTGCGCCACCATCGCGCCCGTGCCGACCGTGGTGCCCGTCATCAGGCGCGTGCCGATCGCAAGCTTCACATGGTCGCCGAGGATGCTTCCCCAGAACTGGCGGCCCGTCTTCACAAGGCCGCCGTCGGGCTCGAGGCGCACGATGACCTCGCCGTAGGTGTTGAGCAGGTTCGAGTTGTCGGTGCCCGCGCCGATGTTCACCCACTCGCCGACGAAGCTGTCGCCGAGGTGGCCGTCATGCGACTTGTTGGAGAAGCCTTGGAAGATCGTGGAGCCGATCTCGCCGCCCACGCGGCACTGGGGGCCGACCACGGTGCCCGACTTGATGAGCGCGCGTTCGGCCACGGTCGAGCCGTCGAGGACCGCACAGGGGCCGACGAGCACCGCGAACGGGCGCACCGTGACGCCCGCGCCGATCACGACGGGGCCCTTCGAGGCGTCGATCACGCAGAGCGGCCCGAGGGTTGCGGTCGGATGGATGACGATCCGCTCGGCGCCAAACGACTGGCCCTCGTCGGGCCGCAGATGGCGCGTGGCGCTGCCCGACAGCCTGGTTGCGCCGAACGCGGCGAGATCGGCGGCAAGCGTGTCGCCCACCGCCGCGGTCAGGTCCCACGGCGCGTTCGCCAGGCGCGCGGCGATCGTGGTGGCGTTGGCCGCAGCCTGCGGCGGCGCCGCGCCAAGCGTGCCCCCGGGCAGCACGGCGGCCACCAGCGTGCCCGCGGCGTCGACGAACGACGCACCCTTCTTGAACGGCAGCCCGATCAGGCAGCGCGGGTCGAGCAAGCGGCCGTTCACCGCCAGGCAGTCGCATGCGGGTGCGGCGTTGACGGGCAGGCCCGACTGTTCGCCCACGAGCGCGGCGAGCCTGTCGGGAACGAGCAACGCCGCCGCGCGCGCGCCGAGCGCAGCCTCGATCGACTCGAGCAGCGTGCCCACGCCCGAACGCAGCGCGAAGGCAGCGCGAAGGTCGGTGAGCGGCCCGAAGGCGCCCTTCTGGTCGTCGAACACGACGAGTGGAAGATCGGAAGCGGTCGCGTCCGAGGTCATGTCGGCACTGTACGCGGACTCACGGCTGCTCGCGGGCGGCGCCCTGCGCGAGCTTGGTCGCGACCGCGAAGTCCCACACGGGCTTCGTGCGCTCGAGGAGCCAGAGCACGGGAAGCGCGAGCACGCCGTCGCCCGCAGCACCGATCAGCCGCACCCACGCCTCGCCCGCACCCGTCGCAGGCCACCACGGAGGCGTGGTTCCGAGGAGCCGCGCGCGCAGCGCCCACAGCGCGATGACGGCGATCGACGAAAGCAGCGAGAACATCGCGGTCGCGATCACGCCCGACAGCGGGTTGCGGCGGTAGAGCAGCGTGCGCAGCGGCACGACCGCCAGCGCGCCAAGGGCGAACCCAAGCGTGTACGGGCCGATCACGACGAGCGACCCGCCCTGCTCGAGCACGCCGGGCGCCAGGAGGTCGGCCACGAGGCCCGCCAGCATGGCCGCGCGCACCGCGCCCCTGCGGGGCATCGACAAGAGCGCGAACACGACCGTCGCCGGCAGGAGGCGCGGACGGGCATCGCCGACCACGAAGATGCCGCCGAGGCTTGCGTCGAGCGCCGCCGCCAGCAGGACGGCCACCAGGAACACCGTCCATCTCACGGGGCACCTCCGTCCGAGGCCTGCTCGGCGGCCACCACCACCGCCACGGCGTCGTCGAGGCTGGCGAGCGGACGGATCCGCACGCGGCGCGCGAGCGGCACTTCGTCGATCGGTTCGACGCGGACGACGGTCCCGATCCGCGTTCCAAGCGCGACGCGCGGGAAGCGGTCGTCGGCGACACGGGCGACCATGCCCTCGCGGAGGTCGACCGAACTCGCCACATCGGCCGTCCAGGTTCCATCGCCTGCGGCCTTGAGCACCGCACCCGGAGCGGCCGACGCCGCGCCGCCTTCCGCAGGAAGCAGCCGGACGCCGATGCCGGAAAGCCGCGGCGCGGGCACCACGCGCGCCAGCGCCGCACCCACATCGGCCGACACGCGTCCCGCGAAGACATCGCCGTCGACCAGGACGACCGAGCCCTCGCGCACGCCGTGGCGGGAGCCCGCGTTGACGAGGACCGTTCCGTCGACGCGCGACGGATCGGTTCCGACGACCGACGCGTCGACGAGGCGCAGCCCCTGCGCGCCTGCGCGCGTGGTGACGGCCCCGAGTGCGGCGATGGCACGCTCGAGCCGCTCGGCCTCGAGCATGGACTGCGCGTGCATGGAGCGGAAGAACTCGACCTGTTGCTCGAGCGCCAGCACCTCGGGCGACCGCGCGTCGAACGGCACGCGCGTCGGACGCAGCCGCTCGCGCACGAACACGCCCACATGGGCCACAGGAACCAGCGGCACCGCGACCACCCGCCCGAGGTCGTTCGTCCACGGCAGAAGCGCGCGCTCGGGAAGCATGCACAGCGCAAGCGCGACCGCGGCGAGCGCCCACTCGAGGCGGCGCCCCGAAAGCAGCCATCGCACGAGGTTCGCCATCAGCATGGGTCGCGCTCCATCGTGTTCAGGCCCGGCGGCGCCGCGGGGCCGCGCTCAGGCTCGTGCCCGCGCGCGATCGGCGTCATCCTTCGTCGTCGTCGGTCTCCATGGTCGCCTTCCAGTCCTCGAGGTTCTCGAGGTAGGTGGCGGTTCCGCGGGCGACGCAGGTGAGCGGATCGTCGGCGACGCGCACGGAAAGGCCCGTGCGCTCCTCGATCACGCGGCCGATGCCGCGCAACAGGGCACCGCCGCCCGCGAGCATGATGCCGTTGTCGACGAGGTCGGCGCTGAGTTCGGCGTCGGCGTTCTCGAGGGTGCGCAGCACCGCGGAGACGATCTTGTTGACCGGCTCGAGCAGGGATTCGCGGATCTCCTCGCTGCTCACCTCGACCTTGCGCGGAAGGCCCGACACCATGTCGCGGCCGCGCACATCCATGGTGAGCTCCTTGTCGAGCGGAGCGGCGCTGCCGATCTCGATCTTGATGCGCTCGGCGGTCTGCTCGCCGATCATCAGGCCGTAGTGCTTCTTCATGTGGCCGATGATGGCCTCGTCGAACTCGTCGCCCGCGATGCGCAGCGATTCGCAGGTCACCATGCCCGCCAGGCTGATGATGGCGACATCGGTGGTGCCGCCGCCGATGTCGACGATCATGCTCGCGGTGGGCTCTCCGACGGGCAGCCCGGCGCCCATGGCCGCGGCCATCGGCTCCTCGATCAGGTAGACCTTGCGCGCACCCGCGCGCTGGGCGCTCTGGAAGACGGCCTTGCGCTCGACCGCCGTGATGCCCGAGGGCACCGCGATCACCACGCGCGGCGCGAAGAAGCGGCTGCGCCCCGTGACCTTCCGGATGAAGTAGGCGAGCATCGCCTCGGTGACTTCGAAGTCGCTGATCACGCCGTCCTTCATGGGGCGGATGGCGGCGATGGTGCCCGGGGTCTTGCCGAGCATCTCCTTGGCAGCCCAGCCGACCGCGGTGCCGCCCTTGAGGACGGTGTTGGTGCCCTTGCGCACCGCGACCACGGACGGCTCGTTGAGCACGATGCCCTCGCCCCGCACGCACACGAGCGTGTTGCAGGTGCCGAGGTCGATGCCCATGTCGACGCTGAACCAGCCGAGGATCTTGTCGAAGATCACGATTTCTCCCTCGCGGCGTCGCCGCGGTTGCTCCGGAACGGAGGGTAGCAGGAAGAGGCAGGCGCCGCCCGAAATGGACGGCGCCTGTGGAAGTCATGTGGTGCGAGCAGCGCGGTGCGGCCGAAGCCGAGCGGCGCTCACTTCACCAGGTTGATGGGCGAACCCGGAACTCCGCCGGTCTCCGCCTGCTGCATGTTCCTCATGGTGAGCAGCAGCACGCCGCCCAGCAGCACCAGGGCCGACAGGACGACCAGCACGGTGTAGACATTCAACTCGGGGCTTCGGGTATTGGCACGGGCCATGGGGCGCCTCTCTGGATCGGGTCTCGATGGAAACTCGCGTGGATCGCGACGAACTTCAGGTCGCGACGGACTTCGACGGGATCACTCGCCCGAACGGGCCACGACGCGCTGGCCAGCCTTGGCCTCGCCGCGACCGGCGGCATCCTCGAGCTCGACGATGCCCACCGAACGGTTCACATCGACCTCGGTGATGCGCAGGTTGCCGATGAAGGTGCTGCCGTCGCCGATGATCATGGTCCAGCCCTTCTTGACGCCGTCGCGCGAGCCGAGGTTGATCTCGGCGAGCACGCCCGACTCGCTGCGGCGCACATTGATCACGGTGCCGGCGAGGTCGCGGTCGGCGACCATGCGGGCGGCATCGCCCACCGCGCCAGCGCGTGCGGTCGGCATCTCGCCAAGGCGGGCCACATACTCGGCCACGGTCGCCACGGCGCGATCCTTCTCCTCCGACAGGCGCTGGATCTCCTCCTGCAGGGCGCGGCGGG
>JBJTOV010000198.1:0-4236 GCA_046074745.1 Planctomycetota bacterium
CCTATACTTGCCGGACCATGCCGTACACGCTGATGCCCGATGAGGGCTACGGACTCGAAGTCGAGACGCTGGAGTACCTGAAGGAGCACGTCCAGGGCCCGGACCGCTGGGTGCTGAACTTCGGCCCGCAGCACCCCGCCACGCACACCACGCTGCGCCTGGTGCTCGAGATCGACGGTGAGCGCGTGGCTCGCGCCACCCCGCACATCGGCTACCTGCACTCGGGCTTCGAGAAGCTCGCCGAGCACCACGACTGGAACCAGTACGTGTGCACCGCGAGCCGGATGGACTACATCAGCCCGATCGTCAACGACATCGCCTGGCACCATGCGGTCGAGACGCTCTTCGGCGTCGAACTGACCCCGCGCTGCACGGTGGTGCGCACGATCCTGGCCGAGCTCGGCCGCATCCAGAACCACCTGCTCTGCGTGGGCGCCGCGGCGCTCGACCTCGGCGCGTTCACGGGCTTCCTCTACGGCTTCAACGAGCGCGAGTTCATCTACGACATCATCGAGTACATCTCGGGACAGCGGTTCCACCCCGACTGGACCCGCGTGGGCGGCGCCTGGCGCGATATTCCCGACGACGAGGTGTTCAAGCGCATGGTGCGCAACTTCATCGATGTCCGCCTGCCCAAGGCGATCACCGACCTCGAGACGCTGTGCAACCGGAACCGCATCTTCGTCGACCGTCTCGACGGCGTCGGCGCGGTGACCAAGGAGGACGCGCTGCAGTGGAGCCTGACCGGCCCGAACGCGCGCGCCGCGGGCGTGCGCCGCGACCTCCGCAAGGACGAGCCGTACCTCTGCTACGCCGACAACTGGGACGGCGAGGGCGCCGACAAGGTGCGCTTCTCGATGGCGGTGGCGAGCGCGGGCTGCAGCCTGTCGCGCTACCTCGTGCGCCTCGAGGAGATCAAGCAGTCGGCCAAGATCATCGACCAGCTGATCGACCGCCTGCCCAAGGGCCCGATGAACGCCGTGGCCGACGGCAAGCTGCAGGTTCCCGACAAGGCCGATGTGTACGGCTCGATCGAGGGCGTGATCCAGCTGTTCGAGCTCTACATGCATAACCGCGGCTTCGACACCCCCGTGGCCGAAACCTACGGCGCCATCGAGAGCCCGAACGGCGAGCTCGGCTACTACCTCGTCGCCGACGGCTCGAAGTATCCGTTCCGCGCGCGCACCCGCCCGCCGTGCTTCATCAACTACCAGATCTTCCCCAAGATGATCGAAGGCCACCAGCTCGCCGACATCGTCGCCGTGCTCGGCTCGCTGAACATCATCGCGGCCGAACTCGACCGCTGAGCGTCACCGACGCGAGGCGCCCTTCGCGCCAAAGCGAGCACCCGTCCGAACCACCCGCAGCGCCGACCGCGCCAAAGCGAGCAATCCGTTGCGAGCGCTAAAACCATGAGCTGGCAAACCAAACCCTCCGCCACCACCAAGATCGCCCGCCGCGCCGAGCCCTACTGCACCGACGCCATGAAGGCGCGCTGGTCGAAGGACATCCTTCCGCGCTACGCCACCAAGCAGGGCGCGCTCCTGCCCATCCTGCACGACCTGCAGCACGAGTACCGCCACATCCCGTACCAGGCCATGCTCGAGGTCGCGCAGCTCCTCTCGATCACGCCCGCCGAGGTCATGGACACGGTGAGCTTCTACGAGGAGTTCCACACCGAGCCCGTCGGCCAGTGCGTGATCGGCATCTGCCAGTCGATCGCCTGCGAGGTGTGCGGCCACCAGAAGCTGCTTGACCATGTGCGCAACCGCCTCGGCATCGAGCCCCACGAGACCACCGACGACGGCCGCTTCACGCTGCTCGCCCTCGAGTGCCTCGGCTCGTGCGACACCGCGCCCGTCGCGCTCTTCAACGAGAAGCTCCACGAGAACCTCACCATCGAGAAGGTCGACCACCTGATCGACGAGGCCGCGAAGGGCGGGGGCGGCCACCACTGATGGCCGATGCGCGCGACAACGCCGGCCGCGAGCCGTCGCTGATGCGCAATCTCGAGGGCTTCTTCCGCGGCATCGCCGAGGGCCTCGAGGACGACGGAAACCCGCCGCAGGAGGTTCCTGCGGACGCGCAGAAAGGCGCCTTCGGGCGCGGCGAGGCGCGTGAGGTGGCGAGGAATGTGCAGGAGGCCCGCAAGGGCGACTACATCCTGCGCAGGACCACGATCGACGAAGTGATCTTCGACCCCCAGGACCCGCCACGCGGATCCTGAGTGCCGACCGAGACGAAGCGGAAACACCATGCCAGTCACCGAACCCGTCCTGACCAAGCGCATCCCCACCAAGCCGTGGGGCGACCCGAAGAACCGCAAGACCGTCGGCGTCGACGAGTTCATGGCGACGGGCGGCTACAAGGCCCTCGAGAAGGCGATCTCGATGACGCCCGCCGACATCGTGAACCTGGTCAAGGACGCGAACCTGCGCGGCCGAGGCGGCGCGGGCTTCTCGTGCGGCCTCAAGTGGTCGTTCCTCGCGCCTCCCGACGGCGGGCGCCGCTACCTCTGCATCAACTGCGACGAGGCCGAGCCAGGCACCTTCAAGGACCGCCTGCTGTGCGACTACGACCCGCACATCATCATGGAAGGCATCGCGATCGCCTGCTACGCGTGCCAGCTCGACACCGCGTACTTCTTCATCCGCGGCGAGTACCACCACCAGGCCAAGGTCGTCGAGAAGGCGATCCAGGAGGCGTACGCGAAGGGCATCTTCGGCAAGCAGGGCCTGCTGAACGGCGCGTCGAAGTTCGCGGTCGACTGCTACCTGCACCGCGGCGCGGGCGCGTACATCTGCGGCGAGGAGACGGGGCTGCTCGAGGCGATCGAGGGCAAGCGCGGCTGGCCGCGCATCAAGCCGCCGTTCCCCGCGGTGAAGGGCCTCTTCGGCCGACCCACGATCGTGAACAATGTCGAGACGCTCGCGGCGGTCAGCCCGATCGTCGAGAAGGGCCTGGCGTGGTGGAAGTCGATGGGCTGCGAGAGCTCGATCGGCGGCGCCCCGAGCTACGGGCCGAAGCTGATGGGCGTGTCGGGCCATGTGAACCGCCCGGGCGTCTACGAGTGCGACCTCGGAATCCCGCTGCGCACGCTCGTCGAGGAGCACTGCGGCGGCATGCGCGGCGGCAAGAAGTTCAAGGGCGCCATCGCGGGCGGCGTGTCGATGGGCATCCTCGGCCCCGACCAGTTCGATGCGCCGATGGACTTCGACATCGGCCGCCGCTGCGATGTGATGGGCCTCGGCACCGCGTGCCCCACGGTGTTCGACGAGGACACCGACATGGTGGCCGTGGCGCGCAACATCGCGCGCTTCTTCAAGAACAAGTCGTGCGGCCAGTGCACGCCGTGCCGCGAGGGCGCGGGATGGATCTACAAGCTCATCGTGCGCATCGAGCGCGGCGACGCGACCACGAAGGACCTCGACCTCCTGCTTGAGATCGCGGGCTCGATGGGCATCATGCCCGGCACCACGATCTGCGGCCTTTCCGACGGCAACAACTGGGCGATCCGCACGATCGTCAACAAGTACCGCGCGGAGTTCGAGGCGCGGGTCAAGCCGTACCATGTCGCCGCGTCGGTCGGCGTGCCGCTGACGGTCTCGCGGTGAGCGGAGACGCGCCCTCGGTCGCGTTCCATGCGGGCGACGGCTGCGCGCCCGCGCTCGACCGTGCGGCGCTGGCGCGCGCCATGACAACGCTGCTCGCGCACTTCCCGCGCCGCGTGGCGCGCGTCGATGCGCTGCTCGTCGGCGACGAAGCGATGGACGCCGCGCACCGCCGCTACTCGCATGTCGAGGGCACGACCGATGTGCTCAGCTTTCCTGCGCACGACGCCTCCGATGCCGCGGCGCCCGTCGAGGTCGACCTGATCATCTCGACCGATGTCGCGGTGCGCGAGGCCGCCGCGCGCGGACACGACGCCGCGCGCGAGGTGCTTCTCTACGCCGTGCACGGCACGCTGCACGCGTGCGGTTTCCGCGACGACACCGACGAGGCGGCCGCGGCGATCCACGCCGAGGAGGACCGCATCCTGTCGGCAGGGGGCTTCGGGCCCGTCTATCGCGGCGAATCCAAGGCTTAGCGTCGATTCGACAGGTCGCGAAAGCCCGAAAGAAACGCGCCGCGGCCGCGTTTCTCGGCCATGCGCGCGCGGGCCGGCCGCGGCCGATGAAGGCGGTCCCCCGGGCCGTACCATCGCGGCCCGCGCAACGCGCCTCGGCGTGCTTCCGA
>JBJTOV010000199.1:0-9801 GCA_046074745.1 Planctomycetota bacterium
GGGTGCGGAACCACGGGCGCGGGAGTCGATCGCAGGATCGCGCAACCCGCTCCGCAGGCTGAAGCCTGCGGGCACCCAACCCTGGCCGCCGCCTCATTCGCCCCGGGTTCCGCACGACGCTTGGGTGCCCGCACCCTTCAGGGTGCGGAACCACGGGCGCGGGAGTCCACGCCCGAGCGCCCGCTGCCGTCACGCGCGCTGGCGCGGCGCGATGCCTGCGCGCATGCGTGCGTCGAACGCGTCGGTCAGCTGCGCGAACACGGCGTCGGCGTCCACGCGCGCGTCGATCGTGACATAGCGCGCGGGGTCCTCGCGGCACTGTTGCAGGTAGCCCTCGCGCACGCGCTCGTGGTACGCGGCGTCCTTCTGCTCGATGCGGTCGCGGTTCGGGTTCATGCGCGCGGCCGCGGTCGCGGTGTCGACATCGAACACCACCACATCGTCAGGCCACATCGTGCCCACGGCCACCTTGGCCACCTCGAGGACCTCCTCGCGCGTCATGCCGCCCGCGGTGCCCTGGTAGGCGAGCGTCGAGCTCACGAAGCGGTCGGCCAGCACCATCTCGCCGCGCCCAAGCGCCGGCCGCACGCGCTCCTCGAGCAGCTGCGCGCGGCTCGCCATGTACAGCAGCATCTCGCAGCGCACCGTCATCGCGTCGTTCACGGGGTCGAGCAGGATGTCGCGGACCTGCTCGCCGATGTCGGTGCCGCCCGGCTCGCGCACCTCGGTCACGGTCACGCCCTGCGCGCGCGCCCACTCGGCGAAGCGGCGGAACTGGGTGCTCTTGCCGCACCCGTCGGGGCCGTCGAACACCACGAACCGCCCCGACAGGAACTCGCGCATGCCTGCGCGGCGCGCGTACTGCTGGGTCTCCTGCATGGCGTCGTTCATGGGTCCTCCGCGGCATCGGCGTGCCGCCCGTGCAAAGTATCATGCCCCGCGATGCGGATCGAACCACGCGATGCCGGCGGCAGGCGACTTGCGCGTGTCGAGGTCGACGAGCGCACGCTGCCCGCCCGCGTGCAGGTGCCCGGCCTCGACCGCGACCTGTTCCCGCGCTGGGAAGGCGCGCTCGACGACGCGGGCGCCCTCCGCCGCTGCCTCGTGTGCGGCTGCGACGAGATGTACGCCCGCAAGAACCTGCCCCAGGTCACGCCGTTCATCGCGATCCTCGCCTTCACGGGCTCGGTGGTCGCGCTGCTCGGCTACGCGGCCGATCCGCGGGTGTTCACGCTGCTCGCCGTCCTGCTGGTCGTCGATGTGCTCACGCTGTTCCTCGCGCGCAGGCAGCTTGTGTGCTACGCCTGCGGCGCCACCTTCGACCGCCTGCGCGTCGCGCGCTACCACCGCCCATGGGACCGCACCGTGGCCGAGCGCGTGGCGCAGGAGAAGCCCGAACTGCCCGACGCGCTGGTCGCGGCCGCCGCCGCGCGCGACGCACGCGCTGCATCGAACGACACACAGGAGGCTCCATGAGCGCGCAATCGGCTGGCGTGGGCGCACCCGCGATCGTCATTCTCGGCGCAGGCGGGCACGCCGCGGTCGTGGCTGAAAGCGCTCAGGCCGCAGGCCACGCGCTGCACGCCATCGCCGCGCGCGAGCGCCCCGAGGCGATCGCGCCGCTCGGCGCGCTTCCATGGCTCGGCGACCCCGACGACCCCGCAGTGGCCGCGCGGCTCGACGCGCTCGTGGCGGCGGGCGTTCGCCTGCACGCCGCGGTGGGCGATGCGGGCCTGCGCATGCGCTGGTTCGCGCGCTTCGGCGCGCACGCCTTCGCCACGGTGGTCGATCGCTCGGCCATCGTGTCGCCAAGCGCCGCGATCGGCGCGGGTGCCTTCATCGCCCCTCGCGCCACGGTCAACGCGCGCGCCACGCTCGCCGACGGCGCCATCGTCAACACGGGCGCAACCATCGAGCACGACTGCGCGCTCGGCGCCTGCAGCCATGTCGCCCCCGCCGCGGTCCTGTGCGGCGGCGTGCGGGTGGGGCAGGGAAGCCTTGTCGGCGCGGGCGCGGTGGTGGTGCCGGGCATCGCCGTTGGCGCGAACGCCACCATCGGCGCGGGCTCGGTCGTCGTGCGCGATGTCGAGGCGTCGTCCACCGCGGTCGGCGTGCCCGCGCGGCCGCGGTAGCCGCTACACGCCCACGGCCCACACCACGACGGCCGCCGACAGCACGACCAGCGTCATGCCGATCAGCGACAGGCCCGTCGCAAGCGCGGCGTCGGCAAGCGGAATCCTGAACAGCGGAATCGCCAGCGCCCCCGCGGCCAGCGGGTAGCCCGCGAAGTTCAGCAGCTGCTTCAGGAACCGAACCTCGGTCGGCACAAGCCAGAGCACCATGGGAATCGCGACGATCGCGAAGCACTTCGCGAACATCGCCGCCACATCGCCCACGGGCCGCTGCCGAAAGAACGCAAGCCCGAGGATGCCGAACACCGCCCCGAGCGTGGCGATCGGCGCATACACGAGCGTGCGGCCAAGGCCCGCCACGCGCGCGCCGAACCCAAGCTCCTCGTACTTGCCATCGACGGGAAGCGTCAGCTGCTCGGCGCCCGCAAGCCAGCTGATCGCGACCAGCGCCACGCACACGCCGCCCGCCACCAGCCACGGCATCGGCGCCGCGGGTCGCGAGATCGCGGGTGGGAGCGAATCGTCGCCGTCGTCAGTGTCGCCATCGTCGCCGTCGTCGCCATCATCGCCCGCAGCCTTCCCACGAGCCGCCGAAACCTCCGCGGGATACGCATCGATCGAGTCGTCGTCATCGCCAAGCAGCGTCTTGCCCGAACCCGCCGGAGAAGTCCGCGCGGCAGCAGGTGCGGCCTCGGGCTCTGGCGCGACCTCGTAGGCCTCGAGATCGTCTGCGTCGTCGTGTGGCTTCGGCTCGGTGTGCATCGCTCCACGATTGTTGCGTCGAAGCGGCGGCCGCGCTAGCCTCGGCGCAGGAGACGCACCATGATTGCCACCCGCTCGATCGCCATCCTCGCCCCCTCCATGCTCGCTCTCGCCGCAAGCTCCGCCGCGCTCGCGCAGGACGCCGCCCCGGCCGCAGCGCCCGCGCCCGAGGCCGCACCCGCGCCCGACGCGTGGAAGTTCAAGCTCGCCGCCGCCTTCGCGGGCTCCGAGAACGACGACTCTTCGAACTGGAACCTGCGCATCGCGGGCCAGGCGCAGCAGAAGCTCGAAGCCAATGTCACGACCCTCGATGTCGAGTACTACTTCCAGACCGCCGACGGCGACGAGACCGACAACAACCTCAGGGTCAGCGCCCTCGAGGAGTGGCTGTTCAAGGAGTCGAAGTGGGAGCTCTTCGCGCAGGTGATCTACCAGAACGACCAGTTCGCCGACTGGGAGCAGCGGATCGGCTTCTACGCAGGTCCTGCGTACCGCCTGGTCGAGAAGGAGAACTACAAGCTCAAGGTCCGCGGCGGTGCCGGCGCCAACTACGAGTTTCCCACCGAGGAATGGACCCCCGAGCTCCTGCTCGGCGAGTCGCTCGAGTGGACGATCAACGACCGCTCGAAGCTGGTCAACGCGCTCGACCTCTTCCCCGACCTCGATGAGTTCGGCGAGTTCCGCCTGGTCGTGAGCGCCGAGTACCAGATCGACCTCGACGCCACCAAGTCGCTCAAGGGCAATCTCGGCGTGCGCAACGAGTACGACTCGTATGTCGAGACCACCGACGGCACCTCGAACGACTTCAAGATCTACGCGGGCATCAGCGCCGAATTCTGATTTCGCCATTGCGGCGCATTCAGGGAACCGCGCGTGAACCACCTTCCCCGGGTGGCGTACATGATGTTCGCCAAGGGTCGGCTCGCGGGAAGTCTCCGCGACGACGGCGCTCGGGCGCGCGTGCTGCTACCCTGCACGCGCAGCTCGTCGATCGTCTTGCCATGCAGGCCGAAGGCGGGGGGCGTCTGTACCGCCCTGCACCGATCCCCCGTAAGCCTTGCCGGCATCTGGAGCCGAATTGCACGACAACCCGATCCTTCGTCCCGCGTGTGACGGAGTGGCAGCCTCGATCGCCGCGCCGATCATCGCGCCCGCGGCGTCGATCGCCGCCTCGATCGCGACGGCACCGCTGACCTTCACCGACGACGAGCACGCCGATGCGGCGGAAGGCGCCGTGGCCGCGGCGGAACGCCCGGGCCAGCGCGCCTCGGCGCTGGTGCGCGCAGGAACCATCGCCGCCGTCGCGGTGCCCCCCATCGCGCTCGTCGCGGTGATGGCGCTCGCGTGGGGCGGCTGGTTCGGATGGGTCGACCTCGCGCTCATGGTGGGCATGTATGTGCTCACGGGCCTTGGCGTCACCATCGGCTACCACCGTCTGGTCACGCACCGATCGTTCCGCGCCAAGCGCCCGATCGAGTGGTTCTTCGCGGTCGCCGGCAGCATGGCCGCGCAGGGCCCGATCCTGTGGTGGGCCGCCACGCACCGCAGGCACCACCAGCATTCCGACCACGAGCACGACCCGCACTCGCCGCACGCGGGCCAGAAGCCCGGCTTCGTCGGCCGCGTGCGCGGCTTCATGCACTCCCACATCGGCTGGCTGTTCGCCGACCTGCGCGCCGACGCCGTCCGCTACATCCCCGATCTCACCTCCGACCGCGCGCTCAAGCGCATCAGCAGCCTGTTCCCGCTGTGGGTGCTGCTCGGCCTCGCGCTGCCCGCGGCGATCGGCGGCCTCGTCACCATGAGCTGGATGGGTGCGCTCCTCGGCTTCCTGTGGGGCGGGCTCGTGCGCATGTTCCTCCTGCACCATGTCACATGGAGCGTGAACAGCGTGTGCCACCTGTGGGGCGCGCGCGACTACCGCTCGGGCGACGAAAGCCGCAACAACCCCGTGATGGGCGTGCTCGCCCTTGGCGAGGGCTGGCACAACAACCACCACGCGTTCCCCGCAAGCGCGCGCCACGGCCTGAAGTGGTGGCAGTTCGACCTGTCGTGGATCGTGATCCGCTCGCTCGAGAAGCTCGGACTGGCCGAGAAGGTGCGCATTCCGTCGGCCGAGCGGCTGGCGGCGCGCGCGCGCGTCGACAAGGCTGCGTAACCGTGCTTGACATTTGGTATTACCAAATGTAAAGTCTGGCTGCATGGCAGCCGAGGCCGACATTCCTCGCCCCCACTGGGCCTCGCGGCTCGAGGCGTCGTGGCGCAAGGCGCCCATCGCGTGGCTCGCCGGCCCGCGCCGCCTCGGAAAAACCACAATCGCCCGCGCGATCCGCGGAGCCACCTACCTGAACTGCGACCTGCCCAGCGTGCAGTCGAGGCTCGCCGACCCCGAGGCGTTCTACGGCTCGGTCGGGTCGCCCACGGTCGTCCTCGACGAGGTGCACAGGCTTCCCGATCCGAGCGCGGTGCTCAAGATCGGCGCCGACACGAGGCCTGGGCTCCGCATCCTGGCAACGGGTTCGTCGACCCTGGCCGCGACGCGAAAGTTCCGCGACAGCCTGACGGGGAGAAAGCGCGAGATCCACCTCCAGCCTGTCCTCCTCGAGGAGCTCGACGCCTTCGGCGCCACGCTCGAGCGGCGGCTGCTCCATGGCGGCATGCCGCAGATGCTGCTCGCGCCCGAGCCCGACCCCGGCTACTACGCCGAGTGGCTCGACTCGTACTTCGCGCGCGATGTGTCGGAGCTCTTCCGCGTCGAGCGCCGCAGCGAGTTCCTGACCCTGCTCCGCC
Source organism: Planctomycetota bacterium (assembly GCA_046074745.1). GTDB lineage: Bacteria > Planctomycetota > Phycisphaerae > Phycisphaerales > SM1A02 > QWPT01. The sequence continues at coordinate 5,685 of JBJTOV010000199.1, forward strand.
TCCTCCTCAGGCAGAACGGCGGCCTTGCGACGGTGGTCGCGCTGTCGAAGCAGTGCGGCGCCACGCGGCCCACGGTCATGACCTGGCTCGAGGCCATGCGCGTCACGCAGGTGATCCATGTCGTGCGCCCGTTCCATGGCGGAGGCGACGCCGAACTCGTGAAGCAGCCGCGCATCTACGCGTTTGACACGGGGTTCGTGGCGCATGAGAACGGCTGGACCGAGCTTCGGCCCGAGGAGCAGGGCCTTCTCTGGGAGAACCTCGTGCTCGAGCACCTGCGCTCGCGCGCCTCGGAGCCCGAGGTGCACTACTGGCGCGACAAGCAGCAGCGCGAGGTCGACTTCGTGGTGCGCCGTGGCCGTGGTGCCGTCGACGCCATCGAGTGCAAGTGGGATCTCCGCCGCATCGACGGCCGCGGTCTCAAGGCGTTCCGCGCCCTGTATCCGAAGGGCGCGAACTACATCGTGTCGCCCCGCGTGGCCGAGCCGTATGTGCGCGCGCTCGATGGCATCGACGCCACGCTGTGTGCGCCCAGGCACCTGCCGTGGTAGCACGCCGATTTCACGGCGCAGACCCGAAACCCGTTGGGTCGCGGCCCGCCGTGCCGTATCTTTCGACGCATGCATTCCGCGCTCCTGGCGGCGCTGGCGCTCGGCGCCGGGTTGGATGACGCTCGCGCCGCGACGGCGGTCGACTTCAACCGCGACATCCGCCCGATCCTCTCGGCGAACTGCTTCGCGTGCCACGGCTTCGACGCGCACGGGCGCAAGGCGGGGCTTCGGCTCGATGTGCGCGAGAGCGCCACGGCGCCGATCGACGGCCTGACGCCCATCAAGCCCGGCGATCCGGACGCAAGCGAGGTCTGGCGGCGCATTTCCTCGACCGACCCCGACGAGTGCATGCCGCCGCCCGAGTCGCACCGCGTGCTGACCGACGCGCAGAAGGACCTCATCCGCCGCTGGATCGCGGAAGGCGCGCGCTACTCCGAGCACTGGGCCTTCGTCGCGCCGTCGTCGCTGACGGTCCCGCACGGCCCGCACGCGCCGATCGACGCCTTCGTCTTCGCGCGCCTCGCAGCCGAAGGCCTCTCCTTCGCCCCCGAAGCCGACCGCGCCACGCTCGCGCGCCGCGTCACGCTCGACCTCACGGGCCTTCCGCCCACCGCCGACGAGGTCGCGGCGTTCATCGCCGACCCGCGCCCCGACGCGTACGAAGCGCTCGTCGACCGCCTGCTCGCGAGCCCGCACTACGGCGAGCGCATGGCGCTGCCCTGGCTCGACGCCGCGCGCTACGCCGACACCAACGGCTTCTCGATCGACGGCGGCCGCCACCAGTGGTTGTGGCGCGACTATGTCATCCACGCGTTCAACGCGAACAAGCCCTACGACCGCTTCCTGCTCGAGCAGCTGGCGGGCGATCTCCTTCCCGACCGCACCGACGAAACGCTGGTCGCGACGGGTTTCCAGCGAAACGCCATGATCACGCACGAGGGCGGCACCATCGCCGCGGAGAACCTCGTCACCTAAGGCGTCGACCGCGTGAAGACCTACGGCGAGGCCGTGCTCGGGCTCACGCTCGGCTGCGCGCAGTGCCACGACCACAAGTTCGATCCGATCACGCAGCGCGACTACTACCGCCTGTTCGCGTACTTCAACCAGACCACCGAGCCCGCGCACGGCGGCGACGGCGGCGTGAACGCGGCGCCCGTGGCCACGCTGAAGTCGGTGCTTGCGACCGGCGAGGAAGACGCGCTGCGCGCGCGGATCGCCGCGCTCGAGGCGGTGCTCGCGAACCCCGACCCCGCCGCGATCGCCGCGTGGGAGTCGGACGAGCGTGCCAAGCTCGCCGCGCGCGGAACGAACCTTGCGCTCCACCGCGCGCGCCTTGGGAAGATCAGCACCCCGAACACGGGCAGCGGCTTCGAGATCGAGGGCGAGCGCTTCGCGGTGGTCACGCGGCCGATGGGTTTCCTTGCGTTCGATGTCTCGATGGAGCTGCCCGCGATCGACGCGCCCATCACCGGCCTGCGCGTCGTGATGCATCCGTCGCCCGACGCGCCCGACGCGGGCTGGGGCTGGGGCGGCGGCCGCGACGGCAAGCGCACCTTCGCGCTCACCAACCTCTCGGTCAGCGCGGCCGAGGTGCCGGGCGACCAGGTCAATCTCTACCGCCTGCTGCCGCTCGCGCGCGTGACCGCAAGCTCGTGGGACGGCGACAACCGCCCCGAGGGCGTGCTCGAAACGCGCGGCGAAACCGCGTGGATGCCGAGCCTGGCCGCCACGGGCCCCGTGCACATCACGGCGACCTTCGCCACGCCGCTCGACCCGCGCGAGGCGCGCCACATGACCGCGCAGCTCAACTTCGGCCGCTACGGCGATGTCACCGCGAAGCGCATGGAGTTCTTCGCGATCACGGGCGCAGACGACGGCGCATCGGTGCCGCCCGCGGTCGAGGCCGCGCTTGCCGTTCCGCCCGACGCGCGCACCGCGGAAGCCACGCAGGCCCTGCGCGCCGAATTCACCGCGCACGCGCCCGCCACCTGGCGCACGCGCGTCGACCTTGCGAACGCGCGCGAGCGCCTGCACGCGCGCACCGAGCCGCACTCGGCCATGGTGATGGACACCGCGCCCGCGCCGCGCCCCACGCACATCCTGAACCGCGGCGTGTACAGCGACCCGCGCGACACGGTCGAGGCGGGCACGCCCGAGGTGCTGCCGCCCTTGCCCGCCGGCGCGCCCGCGAACCGCCTGGGCCTTGCGCAGTGGTCGGTCGACGCGGCCAATCCGCTCGTGTCGCGCGTGGCGGTCAACCGCTTCTGGCAGGTCTTCTTCGGCACGGGGCTCGTGAAGAGCGCCGCCGACTTCGGCATGCAGGGCGAGTGGCCGTCGCACCCCGAGCTTCTCGACTGGCTTGCGGTCGACTTCCGCGAAAGCGGCTGGGATGTGAAGCGCCTGGTGCGCGAGATCGTGACCAGCCGCACCTACCGCCAGTCGTCGGTGGCGTCGCGCGAGCTGCTCGAGCGCGACCCCGACAACCGCCTGCTCGCACGCGGGCCGCGCTTCCGCCTGCAGGCCGAGCTGATCCGCGACCACGCGCTCGCGACGGGCGGCCTTCTCGTGCGCCAGATCGGCGGTCCGAGCGTGAACCCGTACACGCCCGGCGACCCGTGGCGCGAGATCAGCCACTACGGCTCGAGCCCCGCCACGGCGCAGGCGTTCATCCAGGACCACGGCGAGAAGCTCTACCGCCGCAGCATGTACACCTACTGGAAGCGCACGCTACCGCCGCCGTCGATGGCCACCTTCGACGCGCCGAACCGCGAAACCTGCACGGTCGACCGCGCGGCCACCAACACTCCGCTGCAGGCGCTCGCGCTTCTCAACGATGTGCAGTTCGTCGAGGCGGCGCGCGCGTTCGCCGAACGCGTGATGCGCCGCGCGGGCGGCGATGCCGAGCGCCTGTCGTGGGCGTTCGCCGAGTCGACGGGCCGCGTGCCGAGCGCGCGCGAGCAGGAGGTGCTCGCATTGGCGCTTGCGCGCGAGCGCGCCGCGTTCGCCGCCGAGCCCGCGCGCGCGCAGGCGCTTCTTGCGATGGGCGAGTCGCCGCGCGACGCATCGCTCGCAAGCGCCGAGCATGCGGCGTGGACGCAGGTCGCCGCGCTCATCCTGAACCTCAGCGAGTCGATCACCCGCAACTAGCGCTTCCCGAACGAGCACGCCATGCACGGACACAACCCGATCGACGACCGCCTTGCCCACCTCACGCGGCGCAGATTCATCGGCCGCGGCGCGCACGGAATCGGCACGATGGCGCTTGGCGCGATGATCCTCGAGTCGCTCGGCCTCGGCGGCCTCGCGCGCGAGGCGGGCGCCGCGGGCCCCGCGCCATCGCCCGTCCTTCGCCCGCGCGGCGGGGGCCTGGTGGGCCTGCCGCACTTCGCGCCGAAGGCGAAGCGCGTGCTGTGCCTCTTCCAAAGCGAGGGCTTCTCGCACATCGACCTCTTCGACCCGAAGCAGGCGCTGTGGGACCACGCGGGCAAGGATCTGCCCGCGTCGGTGAAAGGCACGCAGCGCGTGACGGGCATGACAAGCGGGCAGGGGAGCTTTCCCGTCGTGCC
>JBJTOV010000200.1:0-5105 GCA_046074745.1 Planctomycetota bacterium
CTGCGGTGAACGCCTCGATGGTGCGCGGCACCGTGGTCGCGGCCACCTTGGTCGAGCCTTCGCTGCATGCGCTGTCGAAGCAGTGGTTTCTCGGCACCGAGGCGATTCCGGGCGCGACGGGCGCCTCGTTCGACACGCGCAGCCTTCCCGTGGGCGCGACGCCCGTGCAGCTGCGGCTCGTCGTCACCGACCCGACGGCCAAGGTGCGCAACGAGGCGCTGCGCGCCCAGTGGATGACCGAGACCTACGCCTGGAGCGTGACGCGCGACGCGTGCCCGTCGGACCTGAACCTCGATGGCCGCGTGGATGGGGCCGACCTCGCCGCGCTGCTCTCGGCGTGGGGCGCGTCGGGCGTGGCGGCGGGCCGCGCCAACATCGACGCGCTGGGCTCTGTCGACGGTGGCGACATCGCGATTCTTCTCGGATCCTGGGGCCCTTGCGGCTCCTGAGCGCGGGCGCCCCGGTTCGGTCTGTAGGGGCTGGCGGTGGGGTGAATGCTCGCCTTCTCGATCGGAGTGAAAGAGACCCCTGAATCGGCCGATTTCTCCTGCGGCACTTTGTCGCACCCCGAGGAGAAACCGCATGCAGCGCACGCTGTCCGCCGTCACCGTTGGCCTGTTCGCATTCATCGCGTGTCCGGGCGTTGCGCTCGCGGGTGATTCGTTCCAGAAGGCTCCCGACGAGATCTATCAGGACGGCGTGGCGGCTTCGCGCACAGACCCCGCGAAGGCGGTGGGCCTGTACCGCACCGCCGCCGAGGCGGGCAGCACGCGCGCCATGGTCGCGCTGGCCGCGCGCCACATGCATGGCGCGGGCGTGGCGCGCGACGAGTCGGAGGGATTCCGCTGGTACCAGCGCGCCGCCGAGAAGGGCGACGCCACGGCGATGTTCCTGCTTGGTCGCGCGTTCGCCGCAGGCCGCGGGACTTCGCAGGACGACGCCGCCGCGTTCGCGTGGTTCGGGAAGTCGGCTGCGCAGGGCGAGCCGCGCGCGATGAACGCGCTGGGCGTGGCCTTCGCGCAGGGCAAGGGCACATCCGTCGATCATGCGGCCGCGGCCGAGTGGTATCGCAAGGCCGCCGAGGAAGGCGATGTGAACGCGATGGGCAACCTCGCGCTGTCGTACTTCGACGGCGCGGGCGTGCCGCAGGACCGCGCGCAGGGCATGCACTGGCTGAAGGTCGCCGCCACCTGCGGCGATGCGACCGCGATGGTGGCGCTCGGCGACCGGCTGAGCGAAACCGAAGGCAACGCGCCCGACTTCGCCGCCGCATTCGGCTGGTACGCGCAGGCCGCCGAGCGCGGCAACACCACCGCATCGGTGAACATGGGCGTGATGCTGGCCGAGGGCCGCGGTACCGCGAAGGACGAGGTCCGCGCCGCCGCGATCTTCACCGAGGCCGCCGCCAAGGGCGTGCCCGAGGCGATGTTCAACCTCGCTGGCCTGCACGAGCAGGGGCGCGGCGTCGCGAAGAGCGACGAGTTCGCCTACTTCTGGGCCATGAACGGCACGGCCGCGCTCGCCGACGAGTCGAAGCGCGAGGGCGCGCAGGCCTTCGCCGCGCGCCTTTCCGGCAAGCTCGACGCCCGCACGCGCGAGGCGACCCTTGCGCGCCACGAGACCTGGAAGTCGGTGCACATCGGCGCAGGCACGGGCCTGGCCGCGGCATCGGCCCGCCGCGACGACTGACGGCCGTCACGCGGTGCGCGCTGGGCGTATCGTGCGCGCATGAACCGCACGGCCCTCGTCGCATCGTTGCTTGCGCTCGCGCTTCCCGCCCTTGTCCTGACGCGGCCTGCGTCCGCGCAGGCGCCTGCGCTGCCCGAGGCGCGGCTGCTCGAGGTCGATGCGCCGATCGTCTCGGCCACGCTCTACATCGATCGAGCCATGGTCACGCGCGAGGCGGCGCTGCCGCAGGATCAGGGCACCTTCGAGCTGCGCGTGCAGGGGCTGCCCGCGGCGATCGACGACGAGTCGCTTTCGGCGCGCATCGAGGGCGGTCGGCTGCTCGATGTGCGGCTCGAGCTTCGGACGCTTCCCAACGACCCCACCACGAACCCAGAGCTCAAGGCCGCGATCGCGCAGCTCGAGGACGCGCGGCGCCTTTCCGAGGCGCAGGCGCTGCAGGCGGGCCTGCTGAACGACCAGAACGGCCTGCTGAACGCCATCGCGCAGAAGACCGCGACCGAAAGCGCGAAGGACTTCGGCTCGAAGTCGCTTGATCCCGCGGCGCTCGCGGCGCAGGTCGAGTTCCTGGCCGCCGCGCGCGGAAAGCTGATCGAGCAGCGCCTGAAGCTCGAGCGCGAGACGCGCGACAACAACGAGCTGGTCGCGGCGCTGGCCGACAAGGTGAAGCGCCTCGGCGGCACGCAGCGCATCGAGCGCACCGCGGTCGTCACCGTGGGCAAGTCGGCGCGGGGCGACGGCACCATGCGGCTCTCGTACCTCGTCGGCCGCGCGGGCTGGGGCCCGAACTATGTCGTGCGCGCCGTCGACACGGGCGACGACGCCACCGACGCGCTTGCGGTCGAGTACTCGGCGACCATCGTGCAGTCGACCGGCGAGGACTGGAACGGCGTGACCCTGACCCTGTCGACCGCGCAGCCCACGCGCCGGCCTGCACCGCGCGGGCTCGTGCCCGAGTTCCTGAGCGTGTTCGTGCCGCCGCCGCCTGTGGTGACGGGCGGTCTCGTGTCCGACGGCGCGATGTTCGACAAGGCGGGCGCGCCGATGACGGGCAGCGGCGGCGGGGGCGGCGGCTTCGGCGCGCCGGGCTCGCCGGGCGGCATCATCGGCGACGCAGGCGAGGATCCGATGGCGCTCGGAATCGAGCTCGAGAAGTCGTTCGCCGACGCCGAGGCGCTCGGCGGCAGCGTGGTCACCTACACGATCCCCCGCAAGGTGACCGTGCCGAGCGACGCGAACCGCACCTCCACGCAGCGCGTGGCCACCATCGACCTGAAGCCCGCGTTCTCGCATGTGGCGCGGCCGCTCGTCGACGAACTCGTCTACCTGCGCGCACGGGTGCGCAACGACTCGGCCTACACCTTCCTCGAAGGGCCCGCCAAGATCTTCGTGGGCGACGATTCGGTGGGCGAGGTCATGTTCCCCGAGGTCGCGCCGGGCGCCGAGATGACCTTCTGGTTCGGCGGCGATCCGCGCCTGTCGGCGAAGCGCACGCTGGTGTCGCGGGAGAAGCGCGAGGAGGGCGTGTTCGGCAAGTCGGGCGTCGAGACCTCGAAGTGGCGGATCGACCTCGTGTCGAGCGCCGCGGGCGCAACCACGGTCGAGGTCGACGACCTGGTGCCCGTGTCGCGCAACGAGAAGATCAAGGTCGAGCTCCGCGACCTGTCGCTGCCGCTCTCGACCGCCGAGGCATACCTGAAGGGCCCGCGAACGCAGGGGCTGCTGCGGTGGATGGTTCCCATGACGGGCCGCGGCGCCGATGGCAAGCCCGCCGAGCGCAGCATCTCGTGGACCGTGCGCACCACGGTGCCGAGCGATGTGACCGTGGTCAGCGAACTCGGGGACGAGATCGAGGGCTAGGCCCGGTCCGAGCGCACCCACGCGCCGCGATTTTTCAGCCTCTGGCGCGCCACGCCTCAACGGGTGGAGGGCTTTGTGGTTGAATGGCCCCCATGAGCCTCTCACGCCGCGAATTCGTCCTGACCTCGCTCGCAACGCCGATCGCCGCGGGCCTCGCGGGGCAGATCGCCTCGGCCACCGCGCCCGCGTTCCTGACGCGCGGCCTCAACCAGAACTCGAAGCTGCGCATCGTCAAGGTCGGCGTGGGCGGCATGGGCGCCTCGGACCTGAACGAGGTGGCCAGCCACCAGATGGCCGAGATCGTGGCGCTGGTGGACATCGACCAGCGCCAGCTCGACGCGTGGCGCAAGCCGCGCAAGAACGACAAGGGCGAGACCGTGGCGGCGCGCTTCCCGAACGCCGCCGAGTTCCGCGACTGGCGCGAGGCCTACGCGAAGCTCGACAAGTCCTTCGACGCGGTGGTGTGCTCGACCGCCGACCACATGCACGCCCCGATCTCGATTGCGGCCCTGAACATGGGCAAGCATGTCTACTGCCAGAAGCCGCTGGCGCAGGGCGCGTGGGAGAACCGCCGCCTCGCCGAGGTGGCCGCCGCGATGCCGTCGCTCGTGACCCAGATGGGCACCCAGCGCATCACGACCAAGTTCCGCCGCTACGGCGGCAAGCTGATCCGCGACGGCGTGATCGGCCCCGTGAAGGCGGTCTACGCGTGGACCAACCGCCCCGCGGGCTGGTGGCCGCAGGGCAATCCGCGCCCCGAGGGCACCGACCCGATCCCCGAGTTCCTGTCGTGGGATCTCTTCCTCGGCACCGCGGCCGACCGGCCCTATAAGAACGGCTACACGCCATTCGCGTGGCGCGGCGTGATCGACTTCGGCACGGGCGCCTTCGGAGACATGGGCTGCCACATGCTGGATGTGCCGTTCTACGAGCTCGGTCTGGGCGCGCCCATCTCGGCGCAGTGCGTTCCCGTGAAGGCGTCGACCGACCAGTTCCCCGCGAGCGAGTCGGTGGTGGTGAAGTACGCGCCCAACAAGATGACCGCGAAGGACGGCCTCACCCTGCACTGGTTCGACGGCGGGCAGTTCCCCGACTTCAAGGCGATCGGCCTGCCCGACGGCTGGGAAGGCGGCGAGGACGGCAAGAATGTGGTGAAGGGCGACGGCGGCGTGATCCTGGTGGGCGAGAAGGGAATCATGTGGTTCCCGATCGAGCACGCGTGGGCGCGGGTCTTCGTGGACGGCAAGCCCGCCGAGCTGAAGCCCGAGGACCGCATGAGCCCCGAGGAGATGGGGCGCACGAACCACTGGCACGATTGGATCGACGCCTGCCTGGCGGGCAAGAAGGACGCGTGCGTGTCGCGCTTCGAGAAGGCCGGCAAGATGTGCGAGAGCCTGTCGATCGGCGCGATGAGCTGCCTCGAGCCCGGCAAGGAGCTCGAGTACGACGCGGCGAAGTGCATCTTCAAGAACAGCGCCGCCGCGAGCGCCGCGCTGCGACGGACCTACCGCAAGGGCTGGGAAGTCGCGAATCTCTGAGCGCGCGCGAATCCATCCAAG
>JBJTOV010000201.1:0-6389 GCA_046074745.1 Planctomycetota bacterium
AGTTCACCGATCTCGCGAGGGCCGACGACGGCGCCGTGCCGAGACCGTTGGATACGGCGACCCATCGTCTTCGAGATGGGCACCCGGTGTTCCTTCGGAACACCGGCGTCGTGCCGAGATCGTGACCGATCGTCGCCGCCCCGACGACGCGATGCTTGAATGCCATCGCACTCACGCGTTCAAGGGCTGACCGCCAAACGCCGCGACACCCCTCACCCGCCGTCGCGCGCCAGATACACCGTCGTCGACGGGAACGCGAACCCGCTGCCGTTGCGCGACACGATGTCCATGAACGCGAGATTCAGGCGTTCGGTCGCCGCGCGGTACACGGCGGCGTCGGTCGTCATGACGGTCGCCTTGATGTCGATGTCGAGGCTGCTCGCGGCGAAGGTGAGGAAATGCACGCGCACCGTCGATGCGTCGACCTGTGCGTCCGACTCGAGGCATGCGCGCAGGTCCGCCACGATCGCGCGCATCTGGTCGGGCGTGGTCTCGTAGCGCAGGCCGAGCACCGCGCTCAGGCGGAAGCCGTCGCGGGCGCTCAGCTTCTCGACGCGGCTCTGCGCGAGGTCGCCGTTGGCCATCACGAGCACCGTGCGGTCGGGCGTGCGCAGCTGGGTCGAACGGATGCCGATCCGCTCGACGGTCGCCACCGTGCCGCCGATGTTCACCGTATCGCCCGGGCGCAGCACGCGGTCGGCCAGCACCGACGCGCCGCCGAAGAGGTTCGCAAGCGTCTGCTGCGAGGCGAGCGCGATCGCGGCCGTTCCGATGCCGAGGCCCGCGATCACCGCCGAGAGGTCGAGCCCCATGATCTGCAGCGCCGCCGACACGCCGAGCATGTAGACGAGCGCCGCGGCCACCACGCGCGCGATGCGCACGATGCCGACCGCCTCGGCCACGCCGCGCGCCTCGAGCTTTCGCTCGACGACCTGCGACATCGCGCGGATCCACCGCACCACCGCCCACGCCACCACGAACGCCGTGGCCGCGCGCGTGCCAAGCGACAGGTTGTCGCGCGCGGGCACGCTCAGCGCGAGCAGCCCCTGCGACAGCTGCATCGCCACGAACGAGAGCAGGAACCCGACGGGCGCCGCCACCGCGCCAAGCGAAAGCCCGACCGTGCCGAAGCCGCGGCCCGCGCCCACCTCGGCGCCGCGCCGCAACACGCGCGACACCACCACACCCGCCAGCACGCCGACCGCGGCGATGCCCGCAAGCCCGATCCACTGCCACAGCTCGATCTCGGCCAGTCGGAAGTCGACAAGGAACGGCGGCAGCGCCGACACCCACCAGGTGCCCGAGTCGCGCGCGGCGTCGGGAATGCGGCGCACCGTGTCGGCGGCGAACGCCCACTCGCCCGTGTCCTTCTCGAGGCGCACATCGACGCCGCCCGATTCGGTCGGCACCTCGCCAAGCGACACCGCGCCGCCCACCGCCTCGCTTCCGCCGTCGGCCTCGTCGGTCACACCGTCGACCTCGACCCACAGCCGCGTGTCGAGCACGCTCTTCAGCGCGCGCGCCAGCCGCTCGGGCTCCGCGCCCTCGGGCCAACCTTCCTCAGGCCGCTCGAGCAGCGCCGCCGCGGCCTTCCATTCGCCCTCGCGCGCCAGCGTGATGAAGCTGTACGCGGCGTTGCGCGGCGTGCGCTGGTTGCGCTCGGGCGGAGCCTCGGCGTGCTCGGCCTTCCGCACGGAATCGGCCGCGTGATGGCTCTGGCCTTCCGAAGCGGCTCCAGAGGCAGTGAAAGCCCACGCGCAGGCGCAGGCGAAGGTCACGAGAACTGCACGGAACGGGCGTCGATCAAGGCTCCGCATGGGGGCGGAATCGTACTGGAGCGGGAAGCAGGTTCAATCGCGCCGCTTCGGGCGCCGCGAACTTGCCGCGTCGAAAGACCGCAGCTCTGTGAAGCCGCCGCGCGCCTGCCCGCGAAGCGTTGCGCGGCCGCCGCGGCAACGGTGCCGCAGCCGCACCCAGCTTCTCCCCTCGACCGCACCCATGAAGATCCGAACCCTCTCGGCCAGCGCGCTCGCCGCCACCATCGCCTGCGTCGCCGCGCTCGCCCCCACCAGCCCCGCGCTGTCGAACCCCGCCGAACCCCCGCTCGGCGCCGCGCCCTCGCGCGGCGGAAAGCCGCTGATGACCGAGCGGCCATGGCAGCACAACGACGGCACCGTGAGCTTCATGGGCCAGACCTTCAGCGGCTGGCAGGAGTTCCGCGACAAGGTCGACCCGATGTACTGGCGCTGCGGCGTGCCGTCGAACGACGACGGCGCGGGCGGCGTCGAGGGCGAGGGCGGCGTCGCCGCAAGCACCGCCGACTGCTCGAGCAGCCTCACCAACCCGCTCGCCGAGTACGACCCCGCGAACGGCAACACGATCTGCATCAATGTCGTGGTGCATGTCATCCGCAACGCATCGGGCACGCTCGGCAATCTGTCGGCGGCGCGCATCGTCGACCAGATCAATGTGCTCAACCGCGACTTCAACAACCTGTCGGGCGGCACGCAGAACGCACGGATCCGCTTCCAGCTCGCCACGGTGAATCCACAGGGCCAGCCCACGCCGGGCTATGTCTACTACAACAACGACACCTGGTACAACGACGGCGGCAGCTACTGGAACACCATCGCGTGGAACCCGCAGAAGTACCTGAACATCTACACGAACACCGCGGGCGGCAACCTTGGCTATGTGCCCGCGCTGCCCTCGAGCGGCTCGATCGTGGGCACGCTCTCCGACCGCGTGGTGTGCTACTGGGAGGCCTTCGGCTCGAACCCAGGCTACGCGCCGTTCAACCTCGGTCGCACCGCGGTGCATGAAGTCGGCCACTACCTCGGCCTCTACCACACCTTCAACGGCGGGTGCGGCACCACCAGCTGCTACACGACGGGCGACCGCATCTGCGACACGAACCGCGAGCAGAGCGCGCACTTCGGCTGCGCGCCGCAGTCGACCTGCGCCGACGGCGCCGATCCGATCGACAACTTCATGGACTACTCCGACGACCCGTGCATGACCAAGTTCACCCCCGAGCAGGTGAAGCGCATGCGCTGCACGCTGCTCACCTGGCGCCTGCAGCTGCCCGCGCCGTGCCCGAACCCCGCCGATCTGAACGGCGACGGCAAGGTGAACGCCACCGACCTCGCGACCGTTCTGAACGGCTGGGGCCTGGCGGGACCGTCGGACCTGAACGGAAACGGCACCACCGACGCCAACGACCTGGCGATCGTGCTGAACGCCTGGGCGCCGTGAGGGACGGGGCGCGTTGAGCGACTCAACGCCTTAAGCGCCTCGACGCCCCGAGCGCCTCGACGCCCCGAGCGCCTCGACGCCCTGAGCACCTCGACGCCCTGAGCGCCCCGACGCCCTGAGCGCCCCTACGCCCTGCACGACCCCTCCCTCGCGCACCGAACAACCCCGCAATTCTCGGCGCCCACGGCACTTGCCGTGGGCGCTGCGCTTGGCTCGGCGCGGCCGCGCGGGAATTCTCCGATCGCCGCCAAGGGCTGCGCGTGCCGTTTCTGTCACTGCGTGTGAAGCCCCGGCGCGCCCAGCCCGTGGCACTCCGATCGACCCGTCGTGCAGTGTGGCGGCACATCGAAGGCACCTGGCCCCAGGCCCGGTGCTCATCCCACGCCAGTTCGCTTTCGTCCTGAAAGGAAACCGCCATGAAGATCCGCCTCTCCAACCTCCTTGCATGCCTGTGTTGCGTCGCGATGGCGATGCTCTCATCGACACCCGCCGCCGCGCAGTGCGGCGTCAACACCATCAGCTGCTACACGCCGCACGACTCGCGAGGCTGCAACAGCATCGCCTGCTGCACCACGGTCTGCGCCGTCGACACCTGGTGCTGCAATGTGGAGTGGGACGAGTCGTGCGTCGCGCAGGCGAACGCCCTCTGCCGCAGCGGAGCGAGCTGCACCGACGCCATCTGGCTCCGCCCCTCCATTCCGAGCTCGTACCAGTTCAACACCGCCAACGGTGCGCCTGGCGGCTCGAGCTCCTGCGGCGCAAACGACGAGCGCGCGACCTGGCGCCGCTGGGTCGCCGACTGCTCGGGCCAGGTGACGATCACCGTGTGCACCGAGTTCGCCGAGGGCCAGGTGGTGCTGGCCGTCTTCGAGTCGTGCGGAAGCGCAGAGATCGCATGCGGCTCGAACCCCCTCAACCTCGACTGCGGATTCGGACCGAACGGCACCGTCACCGCGAAGTTCGGCGCCGCGGAGGGCTCCGACTACCTGATCCGCATCTCGACCGAAGGCGCCGCCAACGACAGCGCGGGCAGCATCTCGCTGAGCTGCGTGGCCTGCGGCCCGGGCGCGCCAAGCTGCTTCACGGCGCACACGACCCCGGGCTGCAGCAGCGAGGCATGCTGCACGCAGATCTGCTCGCTCGATCCGTACTGCTGCGGCGTCCAGTGGGACAGCATCTGCGTGGCTTCGGCCAATATCGGCTGCACCGCAGAGTCGAGCTCCGCGGCGGGCGCGACCTGCGACAGGGCGATCCTGCTCGATCCCACGGTGCCCGCGACCTACAACTACAACACCGCCAACGGCGCCGTGGGCGGCACCAGCTCCTGCGGCATCGATGACAACCGCGCCACCTGGCGCCGCTGGATCGCGCCTTGCACCGGCGTGGTCACCATCTCCACCTGCACCGAGTTCACCGAGGGGCAGGTCGTCCTCACCGTGTTCGACGGCTGCAGCGGCCCAGAGGTCGGCTGCGGCTCGAACCCGTCCAACGCCAACTGCGGCTTTGGCCCCGATGGAACGGCGTCGGTGTCGTTCCCTGCGGTCGCGGGCCGCGAGTACCGCATCCGAATCTCGACCGAAGGCGCCGCCAACGACAGCGCGGGGTCGATCTCGATCACGGGATGCTCGTCGGCGCTGGCAGGCGCGAACTGCGTGTCCGCCATCACGCTCGATCCCTCCAATCCGCAGACCTACCTCTACAACACGGCCAACGGCGCGGTGGGCGGAACCAGCTCCTGCGGCACCGCCGACGACCGCGCGACCTGGCGCCGATGGGTGGCGACCTGCACGGGTCCGGTGAGCGTGAGCACCTGCACCGAGTTCGCCGAGGGCCAGGTCGTGCTCACCGTGTTCGACTTCTGCGGCAGCGCCGAGCTGGCATGCGGCTCGAACCCCGGCAACAACAACTGCGGCTTCGGCCCCGACGGAACCTCGTCGGTCGTCTTCAACGCGGTCGCGGGCCAGGACTACCTGATCCGCATCTCCACCGAGGGCGCGGCCAACGACAGCGCGGGCAGCATCTCGGTGGCCTGCGGCGGAGGGGCGTGCGGCAGCAACTCCGTCAGCTGCTACCTCGCGCACAACACGCCAGGCTGCAACAGCGCGACCTGCTGCGCCACCGTGTGCGCGGCCGATCCGTTCTGCTGCTCGAACCAGTGGGACAGCATCTGCGTGGAGCGCGCCGAATCGACCTGCCGCTCGGGCTCGACCTGCGCCGACGCGGTGGTGCTCTCGGACAGCATCCCCGTCTCGCTTCAGTTCAACACCTCCTCTGGCACCAACGGCGGCTCGAGCTCTTGCGGCATCGGCGACGACCGCGCGACCTGGAAGCGCCTCAACCTCACCTGCAACCGCGCGGTGACCGTGAGCACCTGCACCGAGTTCGCCGAAGGACAGGTCGTGCTGACCGTGTTCGATGCCTGCGACGGCACCGAGGTGGCCTGCGGGTCGAACGCGGCGGGCGCCAACTGCGGCTTCGGCCAGAACGGCACGGCGTCGGTCAGCTTCACCAGCTGGTCCAACCGCAGCTACCTGATCCGCATCTCGACCGAGGGCGCGAAGAACAACAGCGCGGGCTCGCTCGTACTGACTTTCGGCGCCAACTGCCTCACGCTCGGTGACATCAACGGCGACGGTGTGGTGAACGCCGCCGATCTCTCGAGCGTGCTCGGCGGCTGGGGCACCAGCGGCGTGAGCGACCTCAACGACGACGGCACGACCAACGCGGCCGACCTCTCGATCCTGCTCGGCAACTGGGGCTGAGCCCGGTCGCCTGAAAGGCCTCTCAAGCACGACGGCGCCCGCGGCGATGGCTGCGGGCGCCGTCGTTTTCGGCGGCGAGAAACAGCGCATGTTCCGTGCTCAAGCTGCACGCGCGATGCGGTGGATGCGGTGGCGGAAGTCGGCGAAGCGCGCGCGGAGGACATGCGCCGATGGTTGGTTGCACAGAGCATCGTGTAGAGTTCTTCTGTTGCACTTCGTGACATGAAGTTCCCTTCGCTTCTCGACATGCGATCGTCGGCGGCGCTCTCAGCGACGGAGCAAGACCGTGCGCGCGATCCGAGACAGCGAGCCAAAGAGTGTGCGCGCACAGGATGGCCAGTCCATAAATTTTGGAAGGTGTACCTTCCCAAA
>JBJTOV010000202.1:0-4332 GCA_046074745.1 Planctomycetota bacterium
GGCGCGATTCGTAAGAACCAGTTCGGTGCCAGGGAGGTGCCAGGCACCTGCCTGGCGTACCCGGCACGTGCCAGGCACCCCGCTCAACGGTGCCTAGCCCCTACCGGGTACACCTGGTAGGTGCCAGGCAGGTGCACGGCACCAGAGTCGACTCCTTCTCCCCGCCCGGATTACCCCCGCATTGCTGCAGTTTTTCGCGTCACGGCGCGGTGCCAGGCAGGTGCCAGGCACCTCCCTGGCGTACCCGGTAGGTGCGCGGCACGGTTCGGTTAGGGGCACGATCCCCACGCGTTCAGCACCAGCGTCAGGTCTGCCGCGTTCGTCGTCCCGTCGCCGTTCAAGTCCGCAAAGCCCGCCGCCCCCCATTGCGACAGCACCGCCGCGAGGTCCTGGCCGTTCACCAGGCCGTCGCCGCCCACTGGCGCGATGTCGGCCACGCACGGCTCGGGCACGCTCGTCGCATCCGCCGGGTCGCTTCCCGCGTCGAGCTCGTCGCGGTCCAGGAAACCGTCGAGGTCGCGGTCGACGCCGAGCCGCGTCTGCGAACCCTGCGGCACCAGCGTGTAGGTGAGCTCGCTGCCCGCCGCGGCCAGAGCCAGCAGCTGCGCAGGCGTCCGGAGCGGCTCACCCGCGCGGTCGCTGCGGAAGTTGCCCGTCTGGAACATGAAGCCGCGGTTCTCGCCGTTCACGCGCCCCTTCACCACAAGCCCAAGCCCGTTTGCAGCGCCCGCGATCGACACGAACTGGTTGATGCGCGCCGTGTCGTTCGCCGTGCCGTTCGCGGTGGTCTGCTGCCCGACGCCCGCGTGCGTGCCCGAGTTAAACGACATGCAGAACGCCTCGAGGTCGCGGCGCTGCTGCTGGCCCGTCGCGCCCGCGGCGAACTGGAAGCCCGTCGTGATCGCATCCTGGAAGGTGAACTGGTCGCCGTTGTGCTCGAACCCGAAGCCGCGCAGGCCCTGCGTCGAACCTCGGTTCGCGCCCACCTTGCGCCATTGCTCGCGCAGGTGGCTGATCTTCCGGTTCTGGTTCTCGCCGCCCGGCGCGGGGATGTCGACGCGGTTGTTGGTGCCGATCGGTCCCGCATGGCACGCGGTGCAAGTCAGGAGCGGCGCCCCAGGCGGCCCGACGAAGAACCCCGTGTTCGCGAACAGATTCTGCCCGTTCTGCGGGTTCCCGGTCACATTGAACCCCGTCTGCGCGCCGCCGAACACGGTCAGCGCCGTACGCAGCGTGTTGTCGATGTTCCTGTTCGGATTCGGCGGAAAAACCAGCGACGCGACATAGTCGGTGAGCTGCGCCATCTCGGCCGCAGAGATCTCCGACCCGCGCCCCTGCAGGTGCGTGAACGCCACATTGAACTCGCTCAGGTCGTTCTTCTCGCCGCGCCAGTGCAGCGGTTCGTTCCCGATGATTCCCTGCAGCGTCTGCGTCGCCATCGGCCCCTTCATCGGATGCCACGGGATGCACGCGCCCGGCGCCGCAACCTGGCACACCTCGTCGAACGCCTGCACTGCGCCCGTCGGATCGCCGAGATCCCACCCGAGCCGATCGCTTCGCCCATCGATGTGGCAGGTCGCGCACGCCGTGTGCCCAAGGCCCGAGGTGAGCTGCGTGTTGAAGAGCCACTTGCGTCCGGCCTTCACGCTCGCGGGCGTCGCGTCGTGGAAGGTCGCGCGGCCGGCCTCGACAAGCCCCGAAACGCTGACCGCACTCACCGAGCCCTCGAAGCGGTTCAGCGCGTACACGAACTGCCCGCTCGGCGCGCACACCACGCCGCTCGGCCCCTCGCCCACGGGAATCTTCGCCATGCGCGCACCCGCGGGCGACACCGCGATCAGGCAGTTCGTGCCCATGGCCGCCGTGAACGCCATGCTCGAGTCGGGCAGCCACGCCACGCCGCGCGGATCGCCCACCGACTGCGTGCGCTCGAGCTCGGGAATCGAGCTCGACGCGTAGGTGAGATGCGGATTCAGGTCGAAGACCACGGGCGCACCGATTCCGCCCGCAGGCACCGTCGCGCCCATCACCCGCGCGAACACGCCGTCGAGATTCGGCTCGAAGCGCACCTCGTTGCGCGCCTCGAGCCCGACCGCCATGATCTGCCCGCTCGGCGCGACGCCGATCGACGCCACCGTCGTCATCAGGCCCGTCACATAGCTCGTCGCGAGCGTCGACGCATCGATCACCGCGATGTCGTTGTCGACGATGTCCCAAGTCACGAAGCCCGACCAGTTGCGGCCGTTGTCGTCCATCCACTGTCCCGCGGCGTTCTTGCGCACGATGTGCGACACCCGCGGCGGCTGCGGTTGCCCGGGCGCGCGCGGCGGGTCGAACAGGTTGCCGTTGTTCGGCGGCGGATTCACGCCCGCGTACGGGCTCGCGGGGTTGTTCACGCTCGTGCGCGGCACCACCGTCGTCCTGTTGCCCGACTCGAACACCGCGGCATACACCTTCGTTCCGTCGGGGCTCGTCGCGAGCGCGCGCGGCGAGGCGCCGAGCAGCGCCGTCGAGGTCAGCGCGGGCGTCGCCGCGTTCGGATCGAAGCTCACCACGCGCGAGCCCACCGCAAGCGTCACGAACGCGCGCGCGGGCTTCGCCGTGAACACGATGTCGGCAGGCTCGTCGCCCACAAGCACCGTGCGCACCACGCGCAGCGTCGCAAGGTCGACCACGCTCACCGAATCGCTGATCTGGTTCACCACCCAAACCTCGCCATTCGACCTTGCGCGCACCGACACGGGGTCGACGCCGACCTGCACCGATCCGCGGCGCACGGGCAGCCCCCCCACGAGATCGAACACCTCGAGCTGCCCGTCCGCGGTGTTCACCGCGACGAGCGTGGCGCCGTCCGGCGTGATGTCGATCGGATGCACCTGCGGCGACTCGAAGTTGACGAACGCGCCGACCTGCGCGAGGGCCGGCCCCGCGAGGGCGGCCGAAAGGGCGATCGAGGCGAGAACACGGGTCGCAACGGGGGATTCTTCGCGCATCTCGAATGTTGCTCCAGGGCGGATTCTCGGCCGCCGTCGCGGGCATTGTGGCGGGGCGCCCGTCGGGGACAGGCTTCGGCACGGAACGCCGAAGTCAACCCCGTCGTGGCGACTTTCGGCCCTACACCCTCCTGAGGTACGCTGCGCGCCTTCAAGGAGACCTTCCATGACCCGTCCGTTCGCACTCGTCGCCACCAGCCTGACCGCCCTCACCGTGCTCGCCGCCTGCCGAGGCGGCGGCGCCCTCAACGACGACCCCTACCGTCAGGGAAGGGTCGAGGCCCTCATGGACAGCGGCCCCAAGGTCGATCGCGCCGATGGCGCCGACTTCTCGAAGTTCGACGCGGTCCTCGTGGCCGATGTCACCGTCAACCCCGAAGCCACGCAGGGCGACGATGTGTCGGCGGAGCAGCTCGACAAGCTGCGCGCCGACTTCCAGTCGCGCCTTGCCGACGCCTTCGCCGCAGGCCGAACGGTGCGCACGGGCAACGGCGCCGCGGGCGCGGGCACCCTCGTCGTGAACGCCGAGATCGTGCGCGCGGTGCCGAACAAGCCCGCGCGCAACCTCGCGCCGCAGACCCAGCTCACCCGCACCGGCTACGGGTACGCCGCGGTGCGCCTCACCATGGTCGACGGCGCCACGGGAGCCACGCTCCTCACCATGACCGACACGCAGTCGACCCAGCGCTTCGGCACCGCGAAGCTGAGCGAGTGGGGCACCGTCGAGAAGGCGTTCTCGACCTGGGCCGAGGAAGCCGCCAAGCTCGCGAAGTGATTCGCCCGCACGCTCCCAAGATCGCCCCCGCGGGCCCCGTCTCGGCAACCTGAGGCGGGGCCCGCGCGCTTCCCCGCGGCGCGCGGCACGCGCCAGAGGTATGTTCCGCCCATGACCGACGCAGGCTCCGCCATGGCGCAGGCCCAGCGCGCCGAAGACGAGATCGCCGAGGGACCGACGGGCGCCGCGCGCATCGGGCGATGGCTCGGGCCGCTCCTTGCGGCGGGCGCGGTGGCGATCACGCATCCCGCGGCGGCGGCGGTCGGCGCGTTCACCGCCGACCAGTCGTGGATTCTCGGGCTGCTCCTCTGGATGGCGACCTGGTGGATGACGCTTGCGGTCGACCCCGCGGTCACGGGCCTGCTGCCGTTCGCGTGCTGCACGATCCTCGGCATCGGGAAGGCAAGCGCGATCGCCACGCCTTATGCCGACGATGTGATGTTCCTCTTCGCGGGCGGCTCGCTGCTCGGCCTTGCGCTCGACCGTACGGGCGTCTCGCAGCGCTTCGCCTCGCGCATGATCACGCTCGCGGGGCACTCGCCGCTCATCAACCTGGCCGCGGTG
>JBJTOV010000203.1:0-14161 GCA_046074745.1 Planctomycetota bacterium
CTCCGCACCCTGAAGGGTGCGGGCACCCGAATTTTGTTCGGGCACCCCGGTTGAACTCGGCCACCAAGATCGGCCCGGGCACCAAGATCGGCCTGGCCACCAAAAGATCGGCCTGGTCACCAAGATCGGCCTGGTCACCAAGATCGGCCTGGTCACCAAGATCGGCGTGGCCATCAAGATCGGCATGGCCATCAAGATCCACTCGGGCACCGAAGACCGGCATGGACCCCGAGCTCTGCTCACGCCCCAACCTCGGGTGCCCGCAGGCTTCAGCCTGCGGAACGGGTTGCGTGCTTCCACGAATGACTCCCACGCCCGTGGCTCCGCACCCTGAAGGGAGCGACCACCCGGCCATCGCGCGTCGCGGATGGCGCCTGCGAGCTCTCGAACCCAACTTGCGTCTCGACCCCAACCTCGGGTGCCCGCAGGCTTCAGCCTGCGGAACCGAAACCGTTCGGAGTCGACCCCAGCGCGCCTTCGACCGAGATCCAATCGTCTATGCCCGGTAGGACGGCGGCGCGGCCCAGCGCATCTTGGCGCGCAGGGCGTCCCAGTAGCGGTTCGAGGGGTTCGCGACGAAGAGCGCGGTGCGCTCGTGGCGGCGCGCGCGCACCACATCGCCGCGCTCGACCTTCAGGTGCCGCTGGCCATCGAGGATCACGCAGGTGCCCTCGTTCACGCGGCGCATCGCGAGCGAGATCGTCTCGTGCGCACCGACCACGACGGGCCGAAACGCCAGGCTCTGCGCGCAGATCGGCGTGATGGTGATCCCCGCGACATCGGGATGCACGATCGGCCCACCCGCGCTCGCGCTGTACGCGGTCGAGCCCGTCGGCGTCGCCACGATCACCCCGTCGCCCGTGATGTCGACGCCCTGCTGGTCGTCGTCGACCGACAGCGACATCTCGATCATGCGGTGGGGCGGGCCCGCGGTCAGCACCGCGTCGTTGATGGCCACGCCCGATTCACGCACGGCGCCGCCGCGCACGGTCTCGACCGCGAGCAGCATGCGCTCGCGCAGCGGCGGGCTTGCGCCGAACACGAGCGCCGCATGCCGCTCGAGATCGGTCACATCGAACTCCGCAAGGAACCCGAGCCGCCCCGCGTTGATGCCCACGATCGGCCTTCCGCGCTCGGCCAGCCGGCGCGTCTGCGAGATCAGCGTGCCGTCGCCGCCCACCACGACCGCAAGGTCGAACGGAACCGACGCAGGCACGGGCTCGTCGTCGGCCGCGCAGTCGATGATCTCGGCGTGCCGCGCGATCACCGCGCGCGCCGCCTCGGCGGCACGGGCCGCCTCGGGCTTCTCGCGGTTTGCGATCAGGAGAGCGCGCATCGTCATGGTTTCAGTCTACCCGTTGGCCTGCGCCGGCCGCACTCGCGAGGCCCGGCCCCGCTTGCCGGCCCAGGCACGCGTTCCTCAGCTCACCAGCCCCTTGGTCAGGCGCATGAAGGCGGTCTCGAGGCTGATCTCCTCGGGCTGCAGCCGCGCGAGGCGGAATCCCTGTGCGAGAAGCCGCGCCGCCAGCTCGCTGGCCGCGACCTCTGCGTTCGGCTCGAGCTGGATGTCCATGCGCTTTCCGCCCTCCTCGAGCGCGATCTCGACCTTGGCCACGCCGCGCACGCCCGAGAGGAGCGCCGCCGCCTCCTCGGTGCGCGACTCGACCTGGATCTGCACCACCTTGCCGACCTTGGCGCGCTGCATCAGGTCGCTCACCGCGCCCGCGAACACCAGCTTGCCCTGCTCGATCACGCCCACCGCGTTGCAGAGGTCCGCAAGCTCGTACAGGATGTGCGACGAGATCAGGATCGTCTTCCCGATGCGCCGCAGCTCCTTCAGCAGCTCGCGCATCTCGATTCGTGCGCGCGGATCGAGGCCCGAGCTCGGCTCGTCCATCAGCAGCACCTTCGGGTCGTGGATCAGCACGCGCGCCACCGCGAGCCGCTGCTGCATGCCGCGCGAAAGGCCGTTCACCTCGGTCTCGGTCTTGTGCGTCAGGTCGGTCAGCGCCAGCACCTCGAGAATCGTCTTCTCGCGCCGCGCCGCGGGCACCTGGTAGCAGCCCGCGAAGAACTCGAGGTACTCGCCCACCGTCATGTCCTGGTACGCGCCCATGAAGTCGGGCACATAGCCGATGAGCGGGCGAATCAGGTGGTTCTGGTAGCCGATCACCTTTCCGTCGATGCGCGCCTCGCCCCAGGTCGGCTTCAGCAGCGTGGCCAGGATCTTGATGGTGGTGGTCTTTCCCGCGCCGTTCGGCCCGATGAAGCCGAAGCAGGTTCCCTCCTCGATCACCAGGTTCAGGTTGTCGAGCGCGACGAAGTCGCCGTACTTCTTGGTGAGGTTGATCGTCTCGATCATCGGCATGGGCTACTCCGACGCCTCGGCGGCGCTGGCATCTCGGGCGGTCGTTGCGGCGCTTCCCGCGCGCCCGCCCCGCGGGGGCTGGCTCAGCGGCACGATCCAGTCGGACGAGTCGGGAAGCGGCATGATCCATCGCACGAACACGGGGCCCGAGCTCGGCACCGCTTCGCCGTCGACGGTCAGTCCGTAGGGCAGGGGGACCTCGACCAGCGTGCCCATCACGATCAGGCACGGCTGCGCCAGCCAGCACGACAGGTCGAGCTCGCGCATGTCGTGGCGCGTGATGCGCAGCACCTCGGGATCCTGCGGCGGGTTCTGCAGGTAGTCGGGTGGCTGCAGCATGCCGTAGAGGCTGAGCATCGGCATCGAGCGCACGAGCGACATCGGGCTCTCGGCCACGCCGCCGAAGCCGCCGAACTGCGACGCCGCACGGTAGATCGGGTCGTAGTAGGTCTGGCGCAGCTCGCGCTCGAGCACGCCGCGGTCGGTGATCGCCGCGCGCGGCAGCTGCTTGGCGAGGTCAAGCGGCTCGCCCGGCGCCCAGCTGGCGACGCTGCGCATCACGCCGCGGTTCGGCAGCTGGCCAGGGGCGCGCCGCGTCGGCGGCTTGTCGGTGCCGAGCGCCATGGGGTCGTTGCGCACGGGCCATACATGCACGATCGTCACATCGTTGAGCACCGCGGGAAGCCCGTGCGTCAGCTGCCCCGCGATCGAGATCGTCGCGGGAGCCGCGCTGCGATCGACCGTCACCGACACCGGCGCGGTCGCGTGCGGCATGCGGCCCCACTCGGGCGCAAGCGCACCCATCCAGCGGGTCTCGAGATCGATCGAGGTCGAGCGCGCGGGAAGCCCGAGCGCATCGGGCGAGTCGAGCGGCACGCGGTAGCGCTCGCGGCTCGGGAAGCCCTCGGCGTCGCTGCCCGAGGCGCGCCACGACGCCAGCGTGTTGCGCGGCGTGCCGACGAGCGCGGCGTCGCTCGCGCGGTCGAGCGCCACCTCGACCGTCCCGTAGTCGGGCACGAAGAGCGACAGCCACCCCGTCGCGCGCTTCGGCTGCGGCTTGGTGACGTCGCTCTCGCCCGGCGCGCGCTCCACCACATCGAGCACGGTGAAATGGCGGACCCGCGCCGCATTCGACGCAAGCCCGCTGCCGACCATCCAGATCGCCGCCGTGAACACGAGCGCCACCGCGACATACACGACCCACGACCAGCGCTGCCGTCCCATCCTGCGCAGCACGGCGAACCCAAGCGGCCCCGCGACCACCCAGTACAGCGCGAACACGCCGAGCGCCGCGAGCGCGCCCACCGCCGCCTGGCCCGTCAGTCCGACCGAACCCGCGACCTCGGCGCCCTCGCCGATCGCGCGCGTGTATCCGCCCCGCGTCGTCAGGCGGTTCGCGTCGGAGAGCGCCGCGTACTCGGCGCCCGAAAGCGTGTCGCCTCGGCGTCCGAGGATGCGGTTCCAGAACACATCGCCCTGCGGGATCGCGGGCGTCTGCAGCGCGCGCGCCGCCAGTTCGTCGACATCGAGCCCGAGCAGCGTGATGTGCCCGAATCCGAATTCGCGGCGCACCGCCACGATGCGGGCGTCGAGCGAATCCGCGCGCGGCTCGGGCACGCCGTTCGCCGACTTGCGCGAAGGCATCGCCACGAACGGCCGCCAGCCGCGGTCGAGCGTGGCCTCGTCGAACACCGCCACGCGCATGCGCGCGTCCCGCGCGCGGATCGCGCGCTCGAGCGACAGGATCGGCAGCAGCTCCGTCACGGGCACATCCTCGATGCACGTCGGCGCGACCGACGGCAGGAGCTCGCTCAGTCCATGCCTGCCCGCGACGCCGACATCCCACGGGTCGCCCGCCGAAGGCAGCGCGATCACCAGGTTTCCGCCGCGCTCGGTCCACTCGGCCAGCGCGCGCACCGCCTCTTCCGACAGCCGCGACGGCACCACCGCGCCGCTCGACCACACCACCGTCGCGAACGGCGAGTAGCCCTCCCAGCGGTCGGGAAACGACTCGGTGTCGCGCAGGTTGGCGACCGCGGTCACCGTGTTCAGCGCGGGAATCGACTGCAGGCCGTTCGGCAGCTGCGCGTAGATGTCGAGCCCCGCGCTGCGCGCGCCGACCACGAGCACCGCGTCCTCCTCGGGCGAAAGCACGCGCGGCGTGTTCTCGGCAAGCTCGGGTGCGATCTGCGCGGTGCCGAGGTCGCGCGCGCGCTGCCCGCCCTCGAGCTCGTACAGCCGCAGCTCGAAGATCGAGGAGCGCAGCGTTCCCTCGCCCATCGGCGGAAGGGTTCCGTAGATCCAGCGCCGCTGCGACTGCCCGGGGTTCAGCACGAACGAGCGCGAATGCTCCGCGATGTCGAGGTCCGCGTTCGGCAGCTCGAGCACGGCCTCGAGCTCGATCACGCGGTCGAGCCCGCTCCGAAAGTCGCACTGCACCGCAAGCGTTCCCGCTCCGCGCGCCACATCTCCCGTGCCGAAGTGGATGACCTTCACCTCGATGTCGGCCGCCCGCGCCAAGGCTGCGGGAACCGCCCCGAGGATCGCGGCAATCAGGATCATGGCCCAGCGGGCGAGCATGGTCGGACAGTGTAATCGGGCCAAACGGAGGCGGAACCGCGGGTTGCGCTCAACCCGGCCCTCGGGAGCGCCGATTCCCGAGACATGTTCTTCGCGATCGCCACCACGCTCGTCGCCGCGTTCCTCGCAGGAACCTGCATCCTCGGCGTGATGGCCTCGCGCATCGACAACGCGCAGCGCTTCGCGAGCCTCGTCGCACGCACGCGCGAACTCCGCGCCGCGCGCCACCGGGCCCAGCCTGCGCCGCGCCCCGCACGCCGCTAGCCTCAGCGCGGAATCGCCGCGAACTCCGCCAGCATGGCCGCATGGCTGCGGATCGCGCTCCGGTAGCAGGCGAGCTCGAACTTCTCGTTCGGCGAGTGCACGCAGTCGTCGTCGAGCCCGAATCCCACGAGCAGCGAATCCATGCCGAGGATGCGCCCGATCGCGCCGACCGCGGGAATGCTGCCGCCCGTGCCGATCCGCAGCGCAGGCCTTCCGAACACGCGCGCGAGCCCGCGCTCGGCCGCCCCGAGGAAGCGCGAGTCCTCGCTCACCTCGATCGCAGGGTTCGCGCCGTGGCTCTCGAACTCCGCGCGGCATCCCGCGGGAAGCCGCGCGTTCACGAAGTCCCTGAACGCCGCGGCGATCTTCTCCGGATCCTGCCGCGACACCAGTCGGAAGCTCACCTTCGCGGTCGCGTGCGCCGCGATCACGGTCTTCGCGCCCTTGCCCTCGTAGCCGCCCGAGATTCCGTTCACATCGCAGGTCGGCCGCGACCAGGTTCGCTCGAGCGTCGAGCGGCCCGTCTCGCCGAAGCCCGACGAAAGCCCGATGTCGCCGAGGAACTCCGCGTCGCTGAACCCAAGCGACTCCCACTGCGACCTCGTCGCGGGAGAAAGCTCGGAAACGCCGTCGTAGAAGCCGGGAACGGTCACGCGGCGGTCCTTGTCGTGCAGGTCCGACAGGATGCGGGCGAGCACATTGATCGGGTTCGGCACCGCGCCGCCATACATGCCGCTGTGCAGGTCCCGCGACGGACCGTGCACCGTCACCTCCATGTACACGAGCCCGCGCAGCCGCGTGGTGATCGCGGGCGTCGACACATCCCACATGCCCGTGTCGCTCACCACGCACACATCGGCGGCCAGCCGCTCCTTCGCGGCATGCATGAAGGGCTCGAGGCTGCGGCTTCCCGACTCCTCCTCGCCCTCGATCATCAGCGTCACGGGGCAGGGCGGTCCGCCTGCAAGCGCGTGCCACGCGCGCAGCGCCTCGACGATCCCCATCACCTGGCCCTTGTCGTCGACCGCACCGCGCGCCACCACGCGCTTCCCGCGCGGGCCCTCGACGATCACGGGCTCGAACGGAGGACTCTTCCACAGTTCAAGCGGATCCGCGGGCTGCACATCGTAGTGCCCGTAGTACAGGACCCTCGGGCGCCGCGCGGCCTCGGGGCCGTTGCCCGGATGGTGCGCGACCACCATCGGATGTCCGATGGTCTTCGCCGCCTCGGCCTCGAACCCGATTCCCCGCAGCTCCTCCACCAGCCAGTCGGCGCAGCGGCGCGTCTCGGCATCGTACGCAGGGTCGGTGCTGATGCTCGGAATGCGCAGGAAGTCGCACAGCCGTTGCGTCGAGGCGTCGAACGAGGCGTCGAAGCTCGCAAGCAGCGCGTCGACCGAGGGCATGGAGCCTTGGGCGGTGGTCATGGCGCGAAGTGTACGGAACGCGCAGGCCCCGAGCGGCCGCGCGGCTACCGCCCCGCGAGCAGCGCGACGCCCGTCGCGACCACCGCCACGCCCACGACCGCGATCGCGAACAGGAAGGCGATCCACCGCTCGACCAGCCGCCATTCGGTGGCGGCGGGGGTGTCGAGCATGCGCCGTCGGCGCGCGCGGGCCTCGAGGTCCTGCGGCTCGAAGCCTTCCATCTCGGCGTACGACATGGGCGGACGCACCGAGAAGTCGCATTGGCAGCGCGGACACGACTCCTGCGCCGGCCGATCGACGAAGCGACCCGAGTACCCGCACGCGACGCAGTGGCGCCGGTGCAGCCGCGACTGGTCGTCCCGGGTGCGGATCAGCATGGTTCCACGGTAGCATCGGACCCCGCGCATCCAAGCGAAATCCCCGCATGCGGACGGCAGATTGGATCCTCCACCTCGAGCGCCTCGCGGGCATTCCCGCAGGGGCCGATGTTCCCGACCTGCCGCCCGACCGCACGCTCCTTGCAGGTTCCCGCGGCGAGCAGGTGCTGTGGCGCGCGCTCGCAGGCGACGCAGCCGCCGACCCCGCCCCCGTGGTCCTGCGCGCAGCCGAGGGCCCGATCCTGCCGCCCGACGCGTTCCTCGCCATCGAGGTCTGGGCGGAATGCGAGCTCGCGGCGCTGCACGCGCTGCACCGCCTCGTGCGCCTGCGCGGCGCGGGCCCGGCCGACCCTTGGCGTGCCCGCCTCGCCGCCGCGCTGCGCTGGCACCTCGAGCACACGCAGCCCGACAACTCGACCAACCGCCCGTGGGCGCTGCACGCCTTCCTGCTCGCCGACGCGGGCGACGGCGAGGCCGCGCTCTACGCCGAGACCCTGCTCGGGAACATGCGGGCGACCGACGCACGCGACGAGCCTCTTTCGCGCTGGATCCTGGCCGACGCCGCGCGCGAACTTCGGCTGGCATGACCACCGCCGCGCATCCGCCTCGGTTTCCGTACCATCCCCGCATGCCGAACCTCCAGGCTCCGCGCGTCGGCGGCGCGCGACTTCTCGGTCTCTTCTCGGCGGTCACATCCGCGATGCAGCCTGCGCGCTTGCCCGCGGCGCTGCTTGCGGTGCTGTTCGTGTCCGCGCTTGTCCCCGTGGTCGATCTCGCGGGCGGCAAGAGCTACGGCGCACGCGGATTCGCGGGCGCGTCGATGGGCGAGAGCGAGCGCGAGATCGCCTACGAGCGCGCGCGCAGCGCCGCGGTGCGCGTGGCGGGCGACGCGGCGTCCGCGCTCGGCGAGCGCCCGTCGCTCGGCGAACTCGCCTCTGCCGTGCGCGCCGCCACCCAGCGCGCCACCGCCGACGCATCGCCCGACGACGAGCGCCGCCTGCGCCAGCGCGCCGTCGAGGCGATCGAGGTCATCGAATCCGCGCGCATGCGCGGCGTGGCCACCGTCTTCCTCGAGGGCGAGCGCTCCGCGCTCCGCCAGACGATCGACGCCATCCTGCGCGCCGAGCCCGCGAAGGCGATCGATGCGCTGCTCGGCGCGGTGTTCACGCTGCCCGCGGCCGCGATCCGCGAGGCTCCGCTCGCCATGCCGCTCGCGCACCTCTTGGTGCTGTGCGCGTCGTCGCTCATCGCGGGCGCGCTCGCACGGATGGCGGCGGTCCACGCCGGCCGCACCTCGCGCCTCGGCGCGCTCGAAGGCGCGGGCTACGCGCGTGCCTGCGCGCTCAACCTCGTCTCGCTGCCCGTGCTGCCGGCCGTCGTGATCGGCCTGCTCGGCGCCGTCGTGGCGGCATTCGCGGCGCTTCTGTCGGTCCCCGTCCTCAACATCGTCGCGGCGGCGCTCCTCGTGGTGCCGCTCCTCGTCGCGCTGCTCGCCGCGGTGCTCGCGCTCGTCGCGATCGCCGCGTTCCCGCTCATGCCTGCGGCGGTCGCGATCGAGGACTGCGACGCGGGCGACGCCATCACGCGCGCAGGCGCGCTCGTGCTCACCCGGCCCGTCCTCTGGCTTGGCACGCTCGCAACCGCCGTCCTCGTGCTCGCGCTCGGCGGAATGCTCGTCCACGGCGCGCTCGGGCTCGCCTCGGCGGGAATGGGCGCGCTGCTCGAGGGGCTCGCGGGCGACGCGGGCCGCGCGCTCGCTTCGGGCGAAAGCGCCGAGATCGCCGCGCTCTTCGGCCCCGACCGCATCGTGGGGCTCGTCGGGTCCTTCTGGATCGGGCTCTTCAAGGCGCTCGGCGGCGCCTACTGCTTCAGCCTCGCCTGCGACCTCGCCGCGCGCGCCTACCTCTTCATGCGCGAGCGGATCGACGGCGAGGATGCGTCCACGATGGCTGGCTTCGGCATTCGCTAGCGCTTCGGAATCCGCGAGAGCTTCGGCCTCGAGGGCCTCGGCCTCGAGAACTTCGGCCTCGAAAACTTCGGCCTCGAGGACTTCGGCCTCGAAAACTTCGGCCTCGAAAACTTCGGTCTCGAGAACTTCGGTCTCGAGAACTTTTGTCTCTAGGCCTGCGGCAGCCCGAGTTGCGAGCGCGTCTCGGCAAGGCTCGCCTGCAGCGCGGTCACCAGCGCTTCGAGCGCCGCCACCTTCGACTCCAGCGCATCGATGCGCGACTGCGCGCTGCTCGCTGCGATCGGCGCTGCGGCGACGGGCGCGCCCGCCGCGATCGGATGCAGGTCCTCGCACAGAAGCTGCATCCAGCGCGCAGCGCGGCTGCCGGGCAGCGGCGGAAGCTCGCGCACCAGCGCCGCGCGGCCCTCGCCGGGCAACGAGAGCCCCTGCAGGATGTTCTCGACCACCTCGAGCGATTCGAGCGCCTGCATGCGGCTCGCGCGCCCGCGCAGCTCACCCACCGTCTGCGGGCCCCGCAGCAGCAGCTCCGCGAGAACCGCAAGCTCGGGCGCACGCAGCCCGAGGGCCTCGCCCGCCACATGGCGGTACTTCTCGACGCGCGAGCCCGTCATCGTCACATCGCGCACCAGGCCCTTCGCACGCAGGCCGTCCACGGCCCGCAGCGCGTCGTCTTCGTCGATCTCCACCACGGGGTCGCGGTTGTTCTTCTGGTTGACGCCCGTGACCAGCGAGTTGAGCGACAGCGGGTACTGCGTGGCGACGGTCATCGCCTTCTCGATCAGCGTGCCAAGCGCCCTGCACTCGTCGGGAAGCAGCGTGAGGTTCTCGCGAACAGGTTCCATTCCCCAAGCGTACACTCGGCGCCATGCGTAGGGAACGCGCCGCCAAGCACGAGGTCGCCCGCCGCGCCGCGCGCATCCTTGCCGAGGGACGCGCCGCCGATGTCGAGGGCGCCGTCGACCGCGCCATGCACGAGGCGGGCCTGCCCGCGCGCGCGCCGCGGCCGACCCGCGCCATGCTGAGGGCCCATGCGCAGGGCGCCGAAGAAGAGCAGGACGGAGCCGAGGCGCGCCGAGCGCGGATCGCCGACGCGCTCACCGAGGCGTGCGAGGTGCTCGCCGTCCTCGAGGAGGCGGTGCTGCTCGAGGATCCCGAGGGCGACCTGCGTCCCATTCCCGAGGTCTACGGCCGCGCCGCGCGCGGGCACTTCGACCTCGACCCGACCGTGCATGTGCGCGTCGTCACCTCGCTCGCGGCGGGTCGGCTCGCCGACCATCTCTCGCGCGCGGGCCTCGGCGACGCCGCGTGCGGCGCCCTCCGCTCGCGCTACGGCATGCTCGACCAGCTCGTCCTCGACGGCGCGCAGGCCGAGTTCCGCATCCTGCGCATTCCGCCGCGCATGAAGGTCGATCCCGACCGCGATGTCGTGCGGCTCGACAGGGTCGATCACGCGGCGTTTTCCGAGGTGTCAGGCCTGCTCGACCGATTGCGGACCTCCTGATCCGCGTTTCAGCGGTAGGTCGATTCCCCGTTCGCCTTCCAATCGTGAAGGGCGCTGCATCTGCCGCCGATGTCCCTCCGCGCGCGCTCGGCGCACGCCGCGGCCATGCCGTGAATTCAAGGTGTCAACGGACCATTCGGTCCCGGAGGTTCCATGTTCGCCTGGATCAAGAACCGCTCGCTCTCGGGCCGGATCATCGCGCTGACGGTGCTCCTCGCGCTCGTCGCGGTCGGACTCAACTATGTCGTCTTCGTCGGCCGCTTCCGCGACAGCGCGGAGGGTGCGATGGTCGAGAAGGCCGCGGCATTCACCGCCGTCGCTGACGAGGCCAAGAACCACGCGAGTGGGCTCTTCCTGTCGAAGTCGATCGCCACCGACGAGCTCATGAAGGAGCTTCAGGATTCGGTCTCCAAGGGCGGCGACTACACCGAGAGCCGCTTCTTCAAGACGATCCCCGTGGTCGTCGGCTGGCAGACCGCCGACGAGGCGGCCAAGAAGGAGGGCATCGACTTCTCGGTGGTCGCCTTCGACGCCCGCAACAAGAAGAACGAACCCGAGAAGGGCAGCTTCCGCGAGAAGCTCCTCAAGGACCTCGAGTCGCAGCTCGCCTCAGGCGGCGATGGCATGGTCCACGGCATCAATGAGCAGACCAACACGCTGCACTACTTGCGCGCCATCAAGCTCGACCAGAGCTGCATGCTCTGCCACGGCGATCCGCGCGGCGAGTTCGACCCCGACAAGGATGGCAAGGACGCCCTCGGCTTCCCGATGGAAGGCTGGAAGGTCGGCGGAACCCACGGCGCGTACGAGGTGGCCATCCCGCTCACCGGCGTCGACACCCAGGTCGCCGGCTTCATCTCGAACGGCCTCGCCTGGACGCTTCCCATCCTGGTCGTGGGCGCGCTCGGATTCGCATTCCTGCTCAAGCTCACCTTCGGACGCCCCATGGCGGCCATGATCTCCCGCGTCCGCGACATCGCCGAGGGCGAGGGCGACCTCACCCAGCGCCTCGACGCGACCAACAAGGACGAGCTCGGGACGATGGCGCTCTGGTTCAACAAGTTCGTCGGCAAGCTCGAGTCGGTGCTCGGCGACATCCGCAAGGGCGCCGCGGAGATCGATGCGGGCTCGTCGCAGGTCTCGGCCACCAGCCAGTCGGTCGCGACCGGATCCAGCCAGCAGGCGGCCAGCCTCGAGGAGATCAGCGCCAGCCTCGAGGAGATGAGCGCGATGACCGAGCGCAACGCGCAGAACGCCACCTCGGCGGTCACGCGGTCCGACGACGCCCGCAACCGCGCCAACACCTGCCAGGAGCAGATGGTGCGCATGAGCGAGGCGATGGGAGCCATCAAGCAGTCGAGCGACTCGATCGCCAAGGTGCTGAAGGTGATCGACGAGATCGCGTTCCAGACCAACCTGCTCGCGCTGAACGCCGCGGTCGAGGCCGCGCGCGCCGGCGAGGCGGGCAAGGGCTTCGCGGTCGTGGCCGAGGAGGTCCGCAACCTGGCCCAGCGCTCGGCGCAGGCCGCCCGCGAAACGGCCGCCATGATCGAGGAATCGACCACCCGCGCCGATCGCGCCGTGTCGATCTGCAGCGATGTCGACACCTCGCTGCGCACGATCGTCGACGGCACCCGCGAGGTGAACGAGCTGCTCTCGCAGATCGCCAGCGCCAGCCGCGAGCAGGCGCAGGGCATCGGCCAGATCAACTCGGGCGTGGCCGAGCTCGACAAGGTCACCCAGCAGAACGCGGGCAACTCCGAGGAGCTCGCCGCCGCCAGCGAAGAGACGGCCGCGCAGGTCGCGAGCCTGAAGCAGGTGGTGGGTCAGTTCAAGGTCAGCACCTGAGCGGCACGCCGCGCAGGACATGGCCAGCGTGAAGCGCGCAGGCGCCGCCCGAAAGGGTGGCGCCTGCGTCGCTTCATACGGTTGTGGTCGGGCGGCGCTCGTCGTGGCGCCACCGCGGTGTGATGCAGGATTCAGCGCATCAACTCGCCGTTCGCTCAGGCCGCGCTCAGCTCAAGCCGCCCTTCAGCGGCATGTCCGAGCCCCAGGTCGCGCGCAGCCTGCGCAGCGTCGGATCCTCGGGACGAGCCACGATCGGCTCGTCGTCGCGCAGGCCGCCCTTGCCGCCGCGGCCTCCACGGCCACGGTTGCCGGCGCCAGGGCCGCGCGAATCGCCGGCCTGTCCGGGCTTCGGCTCAGGCCGCGCGGGCGCATCGATCAGCGCCTTGATCGAAAGGCTGATGCGCTTCTTGCCCGGATCGATCGACAGCACCTTGCAGGTCACGACCTCGTTCGCGCGCAGCGCCTTGTCGACGGTCGCGATCCTGTCGTGGCTGATCTCCGAGATGTGCACCAGTCCCTCGATGCCCGGCGCGAGCTCGATGAACGCGCCGAACGGCATGAGCTTGGTCACGCGTCCCGTCACGGTTCCGCCCGGTGCGATCGACTCCATCGCCGCCACGGCCGGGTCGGCCAGCAGCTGCTTCATGCCGAGGCCAATCTTGGGCGGCGACTGCTCGAGGTCGAGCTTCATCACCTTCACGGTCACGACCTGGCCGACCTTCACCACATCGGCGGGGTTCTTCACGCGCTCGTACGACAGGTCGCTGACATGGATCAGACCGTCGATGCCGCCGATGTCGGCAAACGCCCCGTAGCTCTGCACCGAGGTGATCGTCGCCGTGCGGGTCTGGCCGACCTCGAGCACCGCGAGCAGCTTTTCACGCTGTTCCGCGCGCTCGGCCGCCACCACCGCCTTGCGGCTCACCACCAGGCGGTTCTTGTCCTTGTTGA
The DNA here is from genome assembly GCA_046074745.1 of Planctomycetota bacterium. Lineage (GTDB taxonomy): Bacteria > Planctomycetota > Phycisphaerae > Phycisphaerales > SM1A02 > QWPT01. Next base: position 13,286 of record JBJTOV010000203.1, read on the forward strand.
GCTCCACGATCTGCACCGGGAACTTCTCGCCGATGAACACCGAGATGTCCGCGATGTGGCGCACATCGACCTGCCCCGCAGGCATGAAGCCGCGGTGGTGCGCGATCTCCATGTCGAGGCCGCCCTTGTTCATGCCCGTGCAGCGGGCCTCGACCACCTGGCCCACCTCGAGGTTGCCCCAGTCGGCCTTCTGCACCACGCCCTCGAGTCTGAGGATCGAGAGACCCTCGAACGGGTCGAAGCGCTCGACCACGAAGCCGCGCTCGCTGCCGACGACGGGCGGCTGCTTGTCGCCCGACGCGAGGAACTGCGAGAGCGGGCACACGCCCTGCGACCTCGGGCCGAACTCGACGAACACATCGCCGTCATGGATGCGGATGATCGTGCCCTGGCGGACCTGCCGTCCGCGGCCGCCGGTCGACTTCTGCTGGCTCGCCGCCTCGAGGTCCTCGATCGACATGCCTCCGAGCGCGTCGGCGATCTCGCGCTCGAGATCGGCGTCATAGGCGCTTGCGCGCGGTGCGGGGCGTGGAGACGAGGACGAAGCGGGGTCGGTCGACATGGGATGTCTCAGGTCGGGCAGCGTACCGAACCCTCGCGCATAGTTCCATGCAGCGCGGAGATTTCCGAGACTCGCGAGCAACAGGCGGCATCGCCGGTCCGAATGCTCCGCGCGGGGCCTCGCGCCTCGCGAGCAGAACACAGGGTTGCAGGTGGGTCGCCAGGCGCCGAAGCCGCGGTTGCGGAACGATGCGGGCGGCGAGTCGCAACTGATCGAGCGGTCCGCGGCCACGAAGCTTGCTTCGGGGCCGAGGGGCGCGCCGGGCGTCGGGGCAGGGCTGGATCCCAACGCTCGCCAGAGTCACCAGAGTCCGA
>JBJTOV010000204.1:0-4770 GCA_046074745.1 Planctomycetota bacterium
GCCGAGCACGAGCGCCGCGAGGCGCACACCGCGCCCGAAGTGGCGCGCATCGACCTCTGCGCGGCCATCCTCGAGACGATGTCGCTCGGCGTGCCCGACATCGCGCGCTTCCCGTGGCTCGACGCGCCCGATGCGCGGCGCGTGGACGAGGCGATGCGCACGCTCGACGCGCTCGGCGCCGTGAAGGACGGCGCGCTCACCGCGACGGGCGAGGCGATGGCGCGCGTGCCCGCGCATCCGCGGCTTGCGCGCGCGATGGTCGAGGCCGCCAGGCTCGGCTGCGCGCGGCGCGTGGCGCGCATCGCGGCCAGCCTCTCCGACCGCGATCCCGCCGAAGGCGTGCCCGCGCTCACGCTGCTCGGGCTTCTCGACAAGGGCGATCCGCACGGCGACGCGCTGGTGCGCGAGAAGCTGGTCGAGGCCGCCGAGTCGCGCGCGCTTCCCGCCGCCGCCGACCGCATGGCGTGCCGCGAGGCGGTGCTCGTCGCCGAGCAGCTCTCGCGCAGCGTGAAGGAGACGGGATCCGACCGGTCGAACGAAGCCGTCGACCGCGCGCTTGCCGCGGGGTTCGTCGACCGCATCGCGTACAAGCTCGAGGACGCGCGCCCGCACTGCGCGCTCGCGGGCCGGCGCAAGGTCGAGCTCGCGAAAGAATCGCTCGTGCGCGAGGCGGGCTTCGTGATCGCGCTCGAGGTGCGCGAATCGGGCCCCGACCACGACCGCCTCGTGTCGATCCCCGTGGCGCACCCCGTGCCGCGCGCGGTGGTCGAGGCGATGCTGCCGGGCGCGTTCTCCGCGCGCGCCGTGACCTCGTGGAACAAGGAGACCCGCGCGGTCGAGGTGGCCGAGGAACAGGTCTTCCTCGACACCGTGGTGGCGCGCAAGGCGCGGCCCGCGAAGCCGTCGCCCGAGGTCGAGGCCGAGCTCTGCGCGCGGATCCGCGCGGGCGACATCCGCCTCGAGGGCTGGGAGGAGCACTGCGAGCCGTGGATCGCGCGCGTGCGCTGCGTGGCGCAGTGGTTTCCGGAGCGCGGGCTGATCTCGTACGCCGACGAGGATCTCGAGGTGATCCGCGCCGAGCTGTGCGCGGGCTGCGTGCGCGCGCGCGAGGTCGAGGCGAAGGCCGCGATCGACGCGGTGCGCGGCGCGCTGTCGTGGGACGACGCGCAGTTCGTCGAGAAGATGGCGCCCGCGGCGCTTGCGCTTCCGCGCGGCCACCGCATGAAGATCGAGTACGCGGTGGGCGCCCCGCCCCGCGGGCGCGCGAAGATCCAGGACTTCTACGGCCTCGAGGAGACCCCGAAGGTCGCGGGCGGCCGCGTGCCGCTCGTCGTCGAGATCCTCGGCCCGAACTTCCGCCCGCTGCAGGTCACGCAGGACCTCGCGAGCTTCTGGCGCACGCTGTACCCCGAGATGCGCAACCAGCTCAGGCGCCGCTACCCGCGGCACGAGTGGTGGTAGCGCGCCTCGCTCACCCTCCGCCGAAGCGCTTGCGCACATCGCCGAGGAAGCGCACGATCTGGCCCTGCTCGCGCGGGGTCGAGGCCTTCTCGACATCGCTCTCCCAGAAGTCGAGGAAGCGCATCGCGCCGTCCTCGGTCAGGCTCGGCATGCGGTCGGCGGGGCGTTCGCCCGCGCGCTGGCGGCCGCGCTCGCCCTCGCGGCGCATGTCGGCGAGGCGGTCGTCGTCCGACTTCTCGCTTTCCTTGCCGGTGGCGATGCGCTCGCCGAGCTTCGTCCACTTCACCATCCAGTCGTCGATGAACTTGCCGCGCTCCTTCTCGGGAAGCGACAGGTACTCGGCGGCGCCGCCCGCGAGGATGTCCTTGGCGAGAAGGCGCGCGTTCTGCGTGGCCTGCTCGCGCGCGGGGCCCGAAAGACCCGCGAGGAACGCGGCCATCGTGGCGCTTTCGGCCTGGCCCATGCCGCGGAAGCGATCGGCGAGATCGCGCAGGAAGGCGATGCGCTCGTCGATCGGCAGCTTCGAGAAGTCATCGAGCGCGAAGTAGCCGAGCACATCGTCGACGGGCGAATCGAAGATCGACGGCGGCGGGCGGAAGCGCACCTCGATCCACCAGTACGCGCCGAGGCCGAGCGCGCCGGCGAGCGCGAGCGCGCCCGCGGCGATGCCGATCTCGCGGCGCTTGTTCTCCCACGCGTCGGTGATCGCGCCGTCGAGGCGGTCGCGGAGGTCGGTGATCGAATCGAGGATCGACATGGGATGCTGCTCAGTTCTCGGCGACCTCGTCGGACTCGCGCAGGATGCCGACCGAGCCGTCGATGTACACGGCGTTGCGCGGGTTGCGCGTGCCGATCTTGTGGCGGTCCTGGCTGTCGGTGAGGAGCGCCACCGCGTTCGGGCTGCGCTCGTAGAGCACGCCCACCAGCTTCGCCTCGGCCTCGCGGCGGCGGCGCTCGCGCTGACGCTCGGTCAGCGCGTCGGCCTGCGAGGCGACGAGCAGCGCCGCGACCTGGATCTGCACCTGCGGCGTGTAGCGCAGCAGGCCCGGCAGATAGACATAGCTCGTGCCTGCGGCGCGCGACTCCTCCTCGTCGTCGTCGGCGGCGCAGAACCAGCAGGAGCAATCGGCTCCCACGGTGTTCTCGAGCACCTCGACCAGCCCTCCGACCGGCCCCTCGGGCGTGGCCGCGGGCAGGAAGTCGCACATCGGAAGCAGGCCCTTGAGCGTGGTGCGGTAGGTCTCGACCGCGGAGTGCAGCTGGCGCAGGTTCGCCTGGCACGAGACCGACAGCGACTCGCGGCGGACATTCGCGATCGACGGAAGCACCAGCGAGAGCAGCACCCCGATGACGCCGATCACGGCGAGCATCTCGACGATCGTGAAGGCGCGGCGGCTGTGTCGCAGTGTGCGCGTCATGGGCGGGGCCTCATGGTAGCCGCGCCCATGGCCCGTCACGAAACGCCGAGCCGCCGAAAAACGCCACCGGCACCTTGCGGCGCCGATGGCGGGGGGAACCTGAACTGGAGACGCCGTATCCGGTTTCCGGCGCCGTTCTGAGAGATCAGCGGCGGCGGCGGCCGACGATGCCCGCGAGCCCGAGCAGCGCGAGCGCGCCCGGAGCGGGGACCGCGGCGGTGGCGTCGATGTTGTCGAAGCCCCAGCCTCCGCCCACCGACGCGTCGCCGATGAACGAGATGCGGATGTGCGAGATCGCGATGTCGCCGGCCGAGATCGACCAGTTGTACATCTTCGAGTTGTACGAATCGACGCGCTCGTCGCCCGGGCCCTGCACGGTCTCGAACACGGCGATCTCGGCGCCGCTCGCGTCGTAGGCGGTGATGCGGAAGCGCTCGTTCCAGTCGAGGTCGAGCAGGCGGCCGCTGACCGCGCCCACGCCCGTGGCGAAGCTCATGATCATCGAGCCCGTGTTGATGCGGTGGCCGTCCTCGCGGGCGACGCGCATGAACCAGTTGTCGCCCTGCACATCGAGGTCGCGGTCCCAGCCGCGGCCGTTCGCGTCGGCGAAGCCGAACTCGGTGTAGCCGCCCACGCCCGCCGTCTCGGCGAGGCCGTCGTTGTAGTCCTCGAGCCGCATGGCCGCGTCGGCGAGCAGGTCGCCGTTCGTGTCCCAGCCGAAGCGAACCGAAGTGCCCGCGATGGCGAAGTCGCGGTTGGTCGCGATCACCGAATCGTCGCCGAGCGTGGTTTCGCCGAACGACGGCTCGAAGTTGATCTGGTCCGCCGATGCGGCGCCCGCGAGCGCTGCGGCGACGAGACTGGCGGCGGTCAGCCGCGAACGGTTGAACAGTTCCATGGTTCCCTTCCCTCTCCGGTTCTTCGGATGTGTTCCCGATGCGGCGCGCGGCCGCGTTCCCTCGATCGTGCCGTCCGCACACCCCTCCAGGCGTGTGGACCGGCTCCCTGCGGCGTATCAGGCCACGAGGACAGGCCGAGGCAAGCGGCTTGGACGCGATGCGGCGCGTTGCGGCCGCGCGGAGCCCGCACAGGTCCTACAGACGGAACAGACCGAACCGATCAGCGCGCGGCGACCGAGACCTCGAACACCCTTCCGCGCCGAACGCGGCGCACCGAGATCTCGGCGCCGTCGACGCGCAGCGTCTGTCCGCCCGCGGGAGGCTGGCCGAGGCGGTCCTCGACCCAGGTGGCGAGGACCCCGGGCGCCGCGGGAAGCAGCCCTCCCGTCGCGCGCGCCGCCTCGTCCATGGGCACGCCGCCGCCGAGCAGCCAGGTTCCGCCGCTCAGCGAATGCGTGTAGCGCGGAAGGCGGTCGAACTCGTCCTCGAGGTCGCCGATCAGCTCCTCGACGAGGTCCTCGAGCGTGACCAGGCCCGCGGCGCGGCCTTCGGAATCCTGCGCGATCGCGATGTGCTCGTGCTCCTCGACGAAGATGCGCATGAGCGCGGTCGCGCTCTCGTCGGGCGAGACGCGGGTGATCGGACGCATGATCCCCTTCAGGCTCGGATCGCGCGGATTCGCGCTCATGAAGTAGATCATCTCCTTGAAGTTCACATAGCCGAGCACGCGGTCGCGGTCGCCCCCCGCGGAGATCGGGAAGCGCGTGTGCGCGTCGAGGTGCGCGGCCACGATCGCGCGCGGCAAGGGCATGTCGTCGGACAGCATCACCACCTGCTCGACGGGGATCATCAGGTCGCGCACCCGCTTCTCCGAGAGCCGCGCGGCGCCGAGGATCACGCGCTCCTGGTGTGCGCCGATGTCCTTGGACATGCGCGCCATCGCCGCGAGTGCCGCGATCTCGTCGACGGCGCTCGACGCGCCCGACTTCCCG